>DATMGZ010000155.1:0-6145 GCA_035555155.1 Solirubrobacteraceae bacterium
GGGGCAGCACACCCCGATCCCGACCCGCCCCTACGCCACCACGAAGCCGAAGCTCGCGGCAACCCGGCTGCGCTGCCGGAACGTGTCGGTCGCGCGGACCGAGAAGCGGTGGCGTCCCCGGCCGAGCCGCGAAGTCGTGTAGGCCGAGCGGCAGGCGCGCCAGGCGCCGCCGTCGAGCTTGCACTGGAACGAGGCGATCGCGGCCGTTGACAGGAAGCGGAACCGCGGCCGGGTGCTCGACGTCCGTCCAGCCGGACGGCCGATGATCGTGACCACGGGCCGCGGCGGCACGTTGATCCTGATCCGGTGCGAAGCGAAGCTCCAGTTGGCCCACGAGTCCGTGCTCCGCAGGTAGACGGTGTACGTGCCGGCGCGGGTGAAGACGTGCGTGGTCAGGTGATGGCTGCCCCCCGCCCCGTCGCCGAAGGACCAGTCATAGGCGACGATCGACCCGCCGGGCTGCGACGCGGACCCTCGGAACGAGACCGACCGGTCGCCGGCGGCCACCGCCGGCGCACCGAACGCGGTCACGTCCCCGCGGGCCGAGCCGGCGCAGCCGCCCGCCGCGTTGCTGTACTCGAGCTGCGTGTAGTAGCCGTGTCCGTTGATCACCTGGTCATACGCGCCGCCGGCCGTCGCGCCGAGGTTGCTGCCGAACATCGACGCGCACAGATCGCCGTCCTCCTGACGGCTGCCGCCGATCCATCCGGTGGAATCGTTGGGATCGGTCACCGTCTCGTTGTGCTCGTGACTGAGCGTCGAGATCGTCACGTCGCCGGAGTTGGAGTTGGGGGTCGGGAAGCCCCCGGACTGGCAGTGACCGGGGACGTCGTTGTCGGGCAGGTATGCGTACAGGAACCCGCCGTTCGTCACCGAGTGGTAGCCGCAGTAGGGATCGCTGTCGGCGGTCCCGCCGAGCGAGCAGTTGCTCGGCACCACCGTCTGCGTCTCGCAGCTTCCGAGCCCGGACGGCGTCAGCAGGAAGTAGATGTCCTCCGGCGTCGTGGGTAGATGGTTGGCGCCGACCACGCGGCTGATCTCGTCCTGCAGATCCTGGTCCACGACGCAGTGGCTCCACCCCGGTCCGGTGACCGGCAGCGAGCAGTCGTTCGCCGGCAGCGGGTTCGTTGCCACCACGGCGCCGGCGTAGGTCGAGTCGTAGGCGGCGGGACCGCTCGAGTCCGTGTACTGGCCGCTGAGGCTGTACACGTTGGACTGCAGGTGGCTGTCGGCGGCCACGTCGCCGAGGAAGCGCGCGATCAACCCCTCGTAGCCGGCGTCGAAGCTCAGCCCCGATCCCGACGGCTGCCAGAAGATGAGATGGGTGCGGTTGGCGTGGACGACGGGTCCGCCGCCCCACGCCAGGCCCGCGATGTGCGCCCTCGGCCCCGCGCCCCGCGTCCCGCCACCGGACCCCCTGGCGCCACCACCGCCCCCGCCACCGAACCCCCTGGCGCCACCACCGCCCCCGCCACCGGAACCGCCGGCGCCGGAGACGACCACCCGCGCCCCTCTCCCCAGATCGGGCACCACGCCCATCAGCCGGGCCGCCGCGGCGCCGCCGGCCGGCACCACCACGAGCGCGACCAGCAACGCCCCGCGCACGACCCACCGACCCACACACCGCAGGCCCACGACAACCCGGCCCCTCACTTTGCGTCCAGCCAGTTCGCCCCGATGCCGGCCTCGACCGCCAGCGGCGGGTCCATCTCGTAGGCGCTCTGCATCTCCCGGCACGCGATCTCCTTGACCTGCGCGGCTTCGTCGGCCGGCCCCTCGAACAGCAGCTCGTCGTGGATCTGCAGGATCAGCCGCGATCGCAGTCCCGCCTGCGTGAGCGCGTGGTCGCTGCGCACCATGGCGACCTTCATGATGTCGGCGGCGGTGCCCTGGATGACCATGTTGACAGCGAAGCGCTCGCCCTGCTTGCGCAGCTCCCAGCGGCGGGCGCGCAGCTCGGGCACCTGGCGGCGTCGACCGAACAGGGTCGAGACGTAGCCGTGCTCGGTGCCCTGGGCGATCGTCGCCTCGATGAAGCGGCCGACGGCGGGGAACCCGGCCAGGTAGCGCTGGATGAAATCGTCGGCCTCGGACTGGGGGATGTCGAGCCGGTCGGCCATCCCGTAGGCCGAGAGCCCGTACACGATCCCGTAGTTGATCATCTTCGCCTTGGAGCGCATGCCGGGATCGATCTGATCCGGGGTCACGGCGAACACGCGACGGGCGGTGGCGGTGTGCACGTCCTCGCCGCGCCGGAAGATCTCCTTCAGCACGTCCTCTCCGGCGATGTGCGCGAGCAATCTCAACTCCACCTGCGAGTAGTCGGCGGAGACGAGCAGATTTCCAGGCTCGGCCACGAAACATGCACGGATCTCGCGCCCGAGCGGGGTCCGGATCGGGATGTTCTGCAGGTTCGGGTTCAGCGAGGACAGCCGGCCGGTGGCCGCCGCAGTCTGGTTGAACGTGGTATGCAGGCGGCCGTCGCCGGCGACCAGCTCGGGCAGCGCATCGAGGTAGGTCTGCGCGAGCTTGGTCAGCTCCCGCCAGCGCTCGATCTTGGGGATCACCGCGTGCTCGGCGCGGATCGCCTGCAGCACGCGGGCATCGGTCGAGTACCCGGTCTTGCCGCGGCGCTTGCGTGACAGGCCGAGCCTGCCGAACAGGATCTCCTCGAGCTGCTTGGGGGAGCCGAGCGTGAACTCCTCCCCCACGAGCTCGTAGATCTCGCGCTCGAGCTGGTCGGCCTCGGCCTTGACCCGGGCCGAGATCTCGTGCAGCCGGTCGGTGTCGAGGCTGCACCCCGCCTGCTCCATGTCCCTGAGGATCCGGACCAGCGGCAGCTCCACGTCGGTCAGAAGGTCGGTGAGCCCGCGCCCGCGGATCTCCTCCCGCTGCCATCCGGCCAGCGCATGGACGAGCAGCGCGTCGGCCCCCGCGACGTCCTCGACGTCGGCGGCGAACCCGCGCTCCTCGCACAGCTCGCGGAACGGATACGCCCGCCGGGCTGGCTCCAGCAGGTAGGCGGCCACCTCGGTGTCATGCGCCAGCACCGCGGGCACCTCGCCGAGCGACTTGGCGTCATGGGCGATCGCCGGCCGTGAGCCGATCGCCGCGACGGGGTCCTCGGGCCGCTCGCAGCTCCCCACCAGCACCTCGGGACCACCGTGGTAGATGCCGAAGCGCCACCCCGAGTCAGCCCCGAACAGCGCGTCCTCGGGGACCTCCGGCGGGCGGACGGTGATCGCCAGCTCGGTCTCCGGCAGCCGCCGGACGAGGTCCGCAAGCGTCGTCTCGCGCACGCGCGCGACGAGCGCCCGCTGGGCCTCGGGCGCCGGGGCGGCGGCGTCGGCGGATCCGAGCGCCTCCTCCAGGCGCCGCAGCGGGTCGCGCAGCTCGAACTCCCGGAACACGTCCCGCAGCCGGGACCGATCGGGCTCGGCGGCAACGAAGGCGGCCACATCGAGCTCCAGCGGGATGTCGCGCTTGGCCGTGGCCAGCTGCTTGGAGATGCGCGCCGCCTCGGCGTGCTCGGTCAGATTCTGCTTGCGCTTGGCGCCGCTGATCTCGTCCACGTGCTCGAGCACGGACTCGAGCGAGCCGAACCGCTGCAACAGGTCGGCGGCCGTCTTGTCGCCGATCCCGGGCACGCCGGGGATGTTGTCGCTGGTGTCGCCCTTGAGGCCGATGAAGTCCGGGACCAGCTCGGGCGGAATCCCGTAGCGGTCGATCACGCCCTCGCGGTCATAGACCCGCGTGTCGGTGATGCCCCGCGACGTGGTCATGATCCGCACCCCGTCCTGCACGAGCTGGTAGGCGTCGCGGTCGCCCGTGACGACCATGACGGGGACTGGTGGAGCGGCGGTGCGGGCGCGCTCGGCGATCGACGCGATCACGTCGTCGGCCTCGTAGCCCTCGACGGACAGGTTGCGGTAGCCGAACGCCTCCACCAGCGGCGCCAGGTGGGGCCACTGCTCCTTGAGCAGGTCCGGCCGGCTCGAGCGCTGCGCCTTGTAGTCGGAGTAGAGCGCCTTGCGGCCGGAGGAGCCGGCGTCCCACACGACCACCGTCGCCTTGGGTCCGTAGTCGGTGAGGATCTTGACCAGCATCGAGGCGAAGCCGAAGATCGCGTTCGTCGGCACGCCGGTCGAGGTGGCGATCGATTCCGGCAGCGCAAAGAAGGCGCGGTAGGCGAGGCTGTTGCCATCGATCAGAAAGAGCTCGTCGGCCATCAAATCGGAGGCTATCTGGCCCAGCGGAGCCCCGGCCCCGACGCGGCCGGGCGCCCGCCCCCCCTAAGATCTCCCGCGGAGATGCCGATCACGCCGTCCGCCCAGTACAGCCTCACGCTCCGCGTTGAGATCGACCACCGCCCCGGAATGCTGGGGAAGGTCGCGAGCGCGATCGGCGACGCCGGCGGCACGATCGGTGCCGTCGATCTGGTCCAGGTCGACGGCGATCACACGATCCGCGACATCACCATCGAGACCGGCGACGCCTCCGACTGGCCGCGCCTGACCGAGGCCGTCGACGCGGTCGACGGGGCGTGCGTGCTCGACAGCACCGATCGCACGTTCCTGATTCACATGGGCGGCAAGATCGAGGTGGCCAACCGCGTCCCGGTCAAGACCCGCGATGATCTCTCGATGGTCTACACGCCGGGGGTCGCCCGGGTCTGCCAGGCCATCTACCAGGACCGCGACAAGGCCTTCCAGTACACGATCAAGCGCAACACCGTGGCCGTCGTCTCCGACGGCACCGCCGTTCTCGGCCTCGGCGACATCGGCCCCGAGGCGGCGATGCCGGTGATGGAGGGCAAGGCGATGCTGTTCAAGGAGTTCGCCGGCGTCGACGCCTTCCCGATCTGCCTCGACACCAAGGATCCCGACGAGATCGTGCAGGTCGTCAAGGCGCTCTCGCCGACCTTCGGCGGGATCAACCTCGAGGACATCTCGGCCCCGCGCTGCTTCGTGATCGAGGAGCGGCTCAAGGCCGAGCTCGACATCCCGGTCTTCCACGACGACCAGCACGGCACGGCGGTCGTCGTCCTCTCGGCGCTGCTCAACGCGCTGAAGCTGACGGGCCGGCGGATCGACGAGATCCGGATCGTCATCTGCGGCATCGGCGCCGCCGGCATCGCCGTCGGCCGGATCCTGCTCGAAGCCGGCGCGCAGCACATCACCGGCCTCGACTCGCGCGGAGCGCTGCACACCGACCGCTACGACTACCTCGACGGCAGCCTGCCGCTGGTCAAGCGCTGGTTCGCCGAGGCGACCAATCAGGAGCGCCGCCCGGGCGGCGTCGAGGACGCGCTCGAGGGCGCCGATCTGTTCATCGGCCTGAGCGGCGCCAGGGTCATGTCGGGCGAGGCGCTGCTGCGGATGAACGCCGATCCGATCGTGTTCGCGATGGCCAACCCGACGCCGGAGGTCCCGCCCGAGGAGGCCCTGCCGTACGTGCGCATCATCGCCACCGGCCGCTCCGACTACCCGAACCAGATCAACAACGTGCTCTGCTTCCCCGGCATCTTCCGCGGTGCCCTCGACGTGCGCGCGACCCAGATCACCGAGCACATGAAGACCGCCGCCGCCCGCGCGATCTCCGCGATCGTGACCGACGACGAACTGCGCGAGGACTACATCGTCCCGTCGGTGTTCAACCGCGACGTCGCGCCCGCGGTCGCCGCCGCCGTGGCCGAGGAGGCCCGCATCAGCGGCACCGCGGAAGCCGGCGCCGAGATCGGCTTCGCCGCGACCGAGGACTTCCGGGCCCTCCCCAGCCGATGAGGGTCACGCTGACCGGCGCCACCGGGCTGATCGGCCGACGGCTGATCGCCGCCCTGCAGGACCGCGGCGACGAGGTCACCGTCCTCTCGCGTGATCCGAGCAAGGCCGAGAAGTCGCTCAGCGGTGTCCGCGCCGTGGCCTGGAATCCGCTCGCCGATCCGGCGCCGGTGTCCGCCCTCGCCGATGCCGACGCGGTCATCCATCTCGCCGGCGAGCCCGTCGCCCAGCGCTGGAACACCGCCGTCAAGGAGCGCATCCGGGTCAGCCGCGCGTCCGGCACCGCCAACCTCGTGGCGGGCCTGCGCGACGCCGGTCCCCGTCCCCGCGTGCTCGTCTCCACCTCGGCCTCGGGCTACTACGGC
>DATMGZ010000156.1:0-67102 GCA_035555155.1 Solirubrobacteraceae bacterium
CAGACCGCTGCCGCCGTTGACCATCGAGCGGATGCGCGCCGCCAGCACCCCGCGCGACGCGACGCTGATCAGCGTCCTCGCCTACGCTGGTCTCAGGCCGGGTGAAGCGCTGGCGCTGCAATGGCGCGACATACGCGAGCACTCGGCGACTGGGACCGTCTGGAGCCAACCGGCGTACCAGTCCTGGCGGCGCCGCGCCTTCAAGCGCTCACTCGACGGCGCCGGCGTCGAGCACGCGCGCCCATACGACCTCCGCCATTCGTATGCCTCGCTGCTCTTTCACGAGGGTCGGTCTGTGATCTACGTCGCCCGGCAGCTCGGCCACGACGCACGCCTCACGCTCAGCACGTATGGCCACGTGATGGACGAGTTCGAGGATGCGTCACAGCTCGATGCGACCACCGCTATCGCCGACGCTCGCGCCGCCCTGGCGAATGAGGAGCCGAAGCTCCGACGGCAGTAGACAAGCGACGCGCGCGCTATCATATTGCAAGCATGCCGAACCTTCTCGTCAGAGACATTCCGGAAGATATCCACGCCAGGCTCCAGCGCCGGGCTGAGCGCAGCGGGCAGTCGCTGCAGCAGTTCCTCGCCGGGGAGCTGCGCCGCATCGCGGAGCGACCGAGCGTCGACGAGGTGCTCGACCGGATCGACCGGCGACGGGGCGGCAAAGTCGGCCTCGCCCAGGCGGCCGAGGACCTGCACGACGAACGCCGTTGATCGTCGTCGACGCCTCCGTCCTCGCCAACGCGATCGGTGACGACGGCGCCGACGGCCGCTTGGCTCGCAGCGAACTGCGCGCAGAAGCCGGCGCGCTGGCGGCACCCGACCTCGTGGACGTCGAGACGGTCGCCGTACTCCGGAAGCGCTGGCTCGCAAAGACGATCACCGACCGCCGCTTCGCGACGGCCATCAAGGACCTCCAGGCGCTCGACCTCGACCGCTACCCGACGCTCCCTCTGATGACGCGCGTGTATGGGCTCCGCGCGAACCTCACCGCGTACGACGCCACCTATGTGGCGCTGGCCGAGGGCCTCGGCTGCGAGCTGCTCACCGGCGACGCCCGCCTCGCGAGCGCCCCAGGACCTCGCTGCCCGATCCGGCTCCTGCGGTGACCGACAGCTCCCTCCCCGCCGCCCATCAGCGGGATCCGAGGGTGCATTTGGGGTGCATCAGTTTGTCTCCTCGCGTCCTCCGGCGTCCTCTCGTGACCATGCAAACATTGAAATATGCAGGCGTTTTGCGGACACGACGGGACACGACGGGACAAAGAGATCTGGATCGCACCCAGGAGGTCGCCGGTTCGAGCCCGGCTAGCTCCATTACGAGAAGTGGCTGCAATGCAGCTCTCCGCGGCAGCAGGCGTCGGCACCTGGCGCAGGGACGCGCCTCAGCTGCCACCGTCCGCTCCCCACCGCTGGCGCCGGAGCCTCGGCTGCCTCGAGGTCGGCGCGTTCCGGGTCTTTCCGCCGACGATGCGCTTGAGGCCGGACCTGTTTGGCGCCGTCGGCCGTTCGGGCGTCCAGGCCGCCGATCGAGCTCACCGGCTTCTGAGGGGTGCGTGGAAGAATGGCGACATGCCGGAGACCGAGAGCGGTGCGCTGGAGCGGGGCAGGGAGGCATTCGAGCGGCGGGCATGGGGGCGTGCGTTCGACGAGCTGCGCTCCTCCGATGCAAACAAGTCGCTCCGTCCTGAGGACCTGGAGCGCTTAGCCGAGGCTGCGCGCTGGTCGCGCCATTTCGACGAGATGCTTGACACGTTCGAGCGCGCCGCGGCCGCCTATGAGAGCGCCGGGGACCGTAGATCCGCGGCGCGGGTGGCGGTCAAGCTGACGATTGAGCACCACGCCCGGCACGGTGACGCGCTCGCCGCCGGCTGGGTCGCGCGCGCGGGGCGGTTACTCGAGGGCGAGCCGGCATGTCGCGAGCGTGGCCTGGTCTTGATGTGCATGGCGCAGGGCATGTTCTTGGGGGGTAACGGACCGGCGGCGCTGCAAATCAGTCAGGAGATGGTCGAGCTTGGCCGCGGACTCGAGGACCGTGACATCGAGGCTTTGGGCCGCCTGGCCCTGGGCCATGCGCGCCTGCTCGGCGGGGAAGTGAAAGAGGGCACGGCCCTGATCGACGAGGCGATGGCCACCGCGCTGGGTGGAGAACTCGAACTCTGGACGACCGGACAGATCTTTTGCTCGACGATCTTCGCATGCCGGAATCGGGGCGACTTGGGCCGGGCCGGCGAGTGGAGCGTCGCGTCGCTGCGCTGGTGCGAGCGGCAGTCGCTGAGCGGGTTCCCGGGGCTTTGCCGGTTCCACCGGGCCGAGGTGATGCGCTTCCGCGGCGAACTCAATCGCGCTGAACGCGACGCGAGCGAGGCGGTCGACGAGCTGCTGTTGGCGGCGCCCCGCTGGGCCGCCTGGGGGCTGCACGAGCTCGGCGAGATCCGCCGCCGACGCGGTGACCTGAACGGCGCGGTCGAGTCGTTTCGGCACTCCGCCGAGCTGGGTTTTGACCCCCAGCCCGGCCTTGCGCTCCTGCGCCTGGACGAGGGGAAGCCGACCGTCGCCCGGCGGGCGATATTGGAGGCTCTGGCAGACGAAAACGGATTGGCGCGCGAGGGCCGCTGGCTGGTCCTACCGGCAGCGGTCGAGGTCGCCATCGCCGCAGGTGACGCCGACCTCGCGCGTTCCGGGCTCGCGGAGCTGCAGGCGCTCGCGGAGTCGCTTGATACGACTGCAGTGCACGCTGCGGCGATGGTGGCAAGCGGACGAGTCGCGCTATTGGAGTCTCGGACCGACGACGCGGTCCGAGACCTTCGACGGGGGGTGCGCATGTGGTCCGAGATCGACGTCCCGTACGAGGCGGCGCAGGCGCGCGAGCTCTTGGCCGGCGCTTACGGCTATTTGGGAGACCCGGATTCCGCTGAGCTTGAGCTGACGGCCGCAAAGACAACCTTCGAGCGCATCGGGGCCGAGGGCGGCGTGCGTCGCCTCAAGTCGCGTATCTCCAGATCCAGCGCTGCCCAGCACACGGCCGTCAGGACGTTCATGTTCACCGACATCGTCGACTCGACGCGCCTCGTCGAGACGCTCGGTGACGAGCAATGGGAGTCGCTCCTGGCTTGGCACGACCGTACGCTGAGGGGGTGCTTCGAGGCCCATGCCGGTGAGGAGGTCAAGAACGAGGGCGACGGCTTCTTCGTCGCCTTTGCTGAGCCCGGGAGCGCCCTCGATTGCGCTTGCGCGATCCAGCGCACGCTGCGCGATCACCGGCGCGATCATGGGTTCGCACCACGCGTTCGCATCGGTATCCATGCCACCGAAGCGACCGACCGTGGCGGCGACTACGGCGGCCGCGGAGTGCATGAGACCGCGCGGATCGCGGCAGCGGCCAGCGCAGGCGAAATCATCGCTAGCCGCGACACCCTCGAGGCGGCAGGGAACGCCTCCCGTGTCCTCAACGAGCGATCACTCGACTTGAAGGGATTCGGCGAACCAGTCACGGTGGCCACCGTCGACTGGTCGGACGGCTAGCTGGATCCGGGCTTGGAGAGCGATGTGCACAGCATCGCGCGCGCACCTGCAGTCCGCGCTGGGCAGGACGCTCCGCGGCTCAGCCTGCCGGGCGCCGCATGCTCGTCACCGGCGGGCACGCTCCGGCTTGCGAGACGCTGGTCACGACGAATCCATGGCGCGCATAGAACGGCACAGTCCGCGGGTTCGGCGTTTCCAGGAACGCCGGCAGGTGATCCGCGTCCACTCGGGCCAGACACTGCTTTAGTAGCTCCGCTCCGAGGCCAGCTCCCTGCCGAGCAATGTCGACACCCAGCCAGGGCAGGTACCAGTGCAGGTCCTTGGGATGAGCGGCATCCATCTGCGCCAGCACCGAGAACGTATCGGCCTGCTGCTCGGTGGGGACGGACTCGCTCAGGACCGCCACGATCGCATCTGCGTCTGCCTCAGCCCCGGGCGGCATCCAGATCGCCACCGCCGCAAAGTCCCCGAGGCTGAACACTGTTTCGCTCTCAAAGCCGCCGCTGCCGAACGCTGCCACGAACCGTGCGAATTGCGTCAGGTACTGCAGCGGCTCCGCGAAGAGCCATCGCTCAACCGGATCGGCAATGAACGCCGATACCAGAGTTGCGACGACTTTGGCCTCGTCGCTCTTGTCCACCGATGCGATCGTCGCTGGGTACACGCAGAGAATCCTATGGCCGGACTCAGTGCCCGAACCTGCTCTTCGCCGGAGGTCGCCGGAGGTCGCCGGTTCGAGCCCGGCGAGCTCCATTCCTCGCGCCCGGCGACGGGGCGCTAGGCCGCAGGGGGAACTTCGGGCTAGGTCTTGCGCCGGGCGCTCGCCTTGACCGCCGCGCCGCGCGAGCCGTCGGCGGCCACGCCGGTGACGGTCACGGTGACGGCGTCCTTGAACCCGAGCGCCGGCACCGAGCCGCGCCGGATCGTCGGGGAGACGAGCCGCTGAAGGTGCCGGCCGTCGCTCGTGACGATCTGGATGAGGGTGTGGGCCGTGCCGCTCGGAGGCGTGAATGTGAACGTGAACGACGTGCGCGCGGCTCGCAGGCGCAGGTTCTTTGCGCGTGTCGGCTTCGGGGGCTTCGTGACCGTGAACGATGCCAGTGCCACGGTCCTGACCGGGAGGCCGCCGTCGGCGATCTGGGCGACGAGCTGCCGCCGGCCGGCCGGTCCGAAGGCCGGCGTGAACCCGATCGTGCCGCGCCCGTTCCGGGCCCGGCCGATCACGTGCAGCAGGCCCTTGGTCTGCTCGGCGAAGCGGACGGTCACGTTGGCGGGCAGTGTCGCCCGGTAGCGCACCGTGCGCACTACGCCGGTCCCCGTGATCGTGGCCTTCAACGTCGGCGGCGGCTCGCCGATCGAGTATTCGATGCGGGCGATCGGGAACTGTGCCCCGGAGACGGTGCTCACGCTCCAGCGGCCGGGACGCGGGTGGCTGATCCCGACGTCGGTGGCGGTCGAGCCGGGGTTCTGGATCTGCATTGCGCTCATCCCGGCCTGGGTCTTGCCGTCCAGAGGGAGCTCCTGGCCGCCGGGCGCGGTCAACACGACGTCCGGTGACCCGCCGGAGCCGTGCACGATCACGCTGGCGCTGGGCACGCCCGCCGGGACCGTGAAGCCGAACCCGGCTGCGCTGTGCGCCCGGGCGCGGTCGGCGGCGCCCTGGGGGATCCCGGCCGTGAACCGGCCCGTCATGTTCTGGCCGTAGAAGATGTTTGGCCCGGAGTCGCCCCACTGATAGGCGACGGTGCCGAAGAACAGGCCCCCGGGCGGCGGCGCCGGCACGTAGACACCGGGGAAGCCGACGTAGGCACCGAACCCCTTGTTGTTGACCGCGAAGGCGAACGAGCCGGGGAGTGGCACGTCGGAGAACGGGTTGGGCATCACGAGGAACGCCTTCGAGCTGATCTGAGCCCCGAACACGTTGTTGCGGGGGTCGATGATCGCGGCCATGTGGCCCGTGAAGCGCAGGATCCCCAGGCGATAGCTGGCCGCGCCGGTCAACGTCACCTGGTCGGGGACCTTGTAGGTGAGGACCGCGTTGGCGAGCGCGACGTTGTACAGGAAGCCGGTCGCCTTGGCGGTGATCGTCACCGGGTCTCCGAACGCGGCGTCGGGCTCTCCCTCCAGGTGGAACACGAAGTCCTCGGGGCCACCGGCGCCCGGTGCCGCCAGCGGGGTGACGCCCAGGCCGATCGTGCCGGACAGGGTCGCCGGGTGCAGGTTGAAGCCGAGCCCGCCGTGGGAGAGGTACAGCTGGGGTGGCGGGTCTGACTCGTCCAGCGGGATGCCCGGGTAGCCGAGCCCCACGTCCAGCGAGCCACCGGCGAAGGCTCCGTCCTTGAACTTCACCGAGACGGTGCTGCTCAGCGCGGAGCCACCGGCGGGGATGTCGAGCGTGGCCTTGCCGTCCCAGATGTTGCTCGAGCTCGTGTAGCTGACGTCGACGTTCTTGAGCTCGAGCGCGCCGAGGTCGGCGTCGCCGATGGTGAACTCGAGCGAGCTCAGCTGGAGGCCGGCGGAGAGGCTGGCATGCAGCGTCGCCTGACCCGTGACGCCCCCGAAGTAACCAGGCAGCTTCAGGGAGATCGGGATGTCCACGCCGCCCTTGGTCAGCTTGATGTCGACGTCGCCGTCGACGGGGAAGCCCTCGATCAGCGGCTCGGCGCTGCCCTCGTGCAGGTCGAACAGGTCAGCGCCGGCGATCGCCGACGGGATCTGGGCGTGGAGCTCGTCGTGCCACAGCGTGATGTCGGCCACCCCTGAGGCGCTCAGCACCACCCTGACCTTGCCGGTGGTGTCGATCGTGTGCCGCCTCGGGTCGATGCCGATCCGCGCCCCCGGGTCGGGGATGATGCGCAGGCCGTTGATGTCGACCTCGCCCAGTGAGACGTCGAGGTTGGGGTTGTTGGGGGCGTGCGCAAAGCAGCTCGCTGCGCCCGGGATCACCGCGTCGAGCACGCCGAACTTGGCTTCGGCGCAGGTGGAGGTGGCCAGCTGGTCGCCGGCGGCCGAGCCGATCCCGCCGCCGGGCAGGGGGCCGAGCCCCGGCTTGCCGGTGGCCTTCTGGGTGCCGAACGCCGCCGCGATGATCTGACCGACACCCTCCGCGCCGGACGGGTTCTCGACGAAGGAGACGAAGCCCCCGCCGTCGGCGGTGGCGGCGGCGTGCAGACGCTCGATCCCGGTGCCGGACGGAACCAGCGCGCTCAGCTGGGGCGGGGTGAAGGTGACGCCGTCCGCGGAGGTGCGCACCTCCACCCCGAAGCTGTCGGTGTAGGCCAGCGCGATCCGCCCGGTCGAGTCCTCGGAGATCGCCGGCGCTGAGCTCGACCTGCCCAGCGCCACCCCCGGCCCGGTGATGGTGCCGCCGGAGATCCGGGCCAGGCGCAGGTTCCCGCCCCCGATCGCGCTGTCGCTGTAGAGCACGAACACCCCGGCGGGGCCGCCGACGATCTGCGGCTGGTAACCCCGGAACGACGATTGCGACCAGTTGGTGACGTCGTTGGGGTCGCCCTGGCCGGTGAACTCGCGCACGAACACGTTGCCGCTCAAGTCGGCGAACGCGGCGACCGGCCTGGTGGCGTCGAGCGCGAGCGCGCCGTCGTAGGCCTGGTCGCCGACGCCGAGCTGCGCCGTCTGGGCTGCGCTCGAGTACTGACCCGGAGCGGTGGCCTGGAAGAACGTGCCGCCGGTCTCGGTGGCGCTGATCGTGGCGATCGAGGGGAAGGCCGGATCGCCGAACGCCACCGCGCCGCCCGCCATCTGGTTGTCGCCGATCACTCCCGGGCCGGTGAGCGTGGCACCGCCGTCAAAGGAGCTCCACTCGAACACGTTTGACTGCGACGTGCCCCCGCCAGGCGTCGCAAAGGTGTCCGGGAACCGCCGGTCGACGACGAACAGCTCGTTGCCGATCGACAACGGCACAGGTCCGTCGAAGTCATGGTTGCCGGCGGGAAAGTTGCCGACGAAGTTGCCACCGAGGCTCGGGTCGGGCGCCTGCGGATTGGGTGCGGCGCCCGACGGGGCGCAGCTCCTGATGCCCCGTTGTAGGTTGCAGTACGGGAGCGTGTCGGGAGAGGTTGTGCCCCCGTCCTGCGCGAAGACGATGTGCGCTGTGCCCGCGCCGTCCACGAGCAGATTCGGGTACTTCCCGGTCCCGAGCGCGATCGACGGCAACGGCGCCGGCACGACATTGGCGAAGCTCTTGATGCCCTTGTACCCCGGCGAGTGATAGCCCGCGGCAGACGCAGACCCCACGTGGCCGCAACCAGCAAGGCCGAACACAGCCACGGCGGTCAGGCGTGCCCCCAGCGTCACCACCTCAGTGTCACTCCCCGATCGTCGTGTGACCGCCCCATCCTAATCAGGCTGTCAACGCCCCGGCCAGCGCCGGCGTAATCTCGCGAACCGGGGACCCCCCTGTGCCTACGGGCCGCGGACGGCGGCGCCGGCGCGTCGAGCTTGGCTACGAGCCCGGGCCCCAGCCCTTCTGCCGGACAAGGCTGACCAGGGCGAACGCGACTGCGCCGGGTCCTCGGCGACGATCTGGCCGAGCTCCCATGGCGGAAAACGCGGGATGGCGTTGTCAGGTCTGGAGATCGAGGATCGCGTCGGACAGCCACTCGGCCTCGTCGGCCCACGGCGCGATCGTCGCGGCGGGGCGAACCACGAACTTGGACAGGCCGGCACCGATGTGGTCCTCGATCAGCGCGCGCAGGTGCGGTGCCCCCGCCGGGAGGACGGTGAGGGGGTCGATGTCAGGGCGGCGGGCCCGCAGAGTCTCGAGCAGCTCTGGTGCGGGAGCTGTCCGGGAGTAGCCGATACTGAGCCCGAAGTGCTCGGGGTCGATCTCGCGCCCGGCGTGCTCAGCGGCGGCTTGGATGCGCTCCCGCGCCGCGCGGGCCTCGGTCGGGGTGATGTGCGCGCCGAGCCAGCCGTCGGCGACCCGGCCGACGCGCTCGAGCGCCTTCGGGCCGCGGCCGCCGAGCCACACTTCCAGGGGCTCCTGGACCGGTCGCGCGACCGGGGCGACGTCGGTGAACGACCAGCGGTCGGACTGGTGGGTGACGGCCTGGCCCGCCCACCACGCGCGGAGCAGTCCGAGCACCTCCTCCAGCACCTCACCGCGGCTCGCGCTTCCCAACCCCAACGCGTCGCGCTCGCGGGCCTGGCCGAGGCCCGTGACGAAGCTGAGGAGCAGCCGGCCGTTCGAGATCTGATCGAGCTGGGCGAGCTCCTTGGCCAACAGAAACGGATTGCGGCCGAGCGGGACGACATTCGCTCCCAGACGCAACCGCGTCGTGTGCCCGGCGATCATCGCCAGACCGAGCAGCGGGTCGAGCACCGCGGCGACCGGAAGATCGGACAGCCAGACCCCGTCGAACCCGGCCTGTTCGATCGCGTCGGAGAAATCGAGCAGCCCTCCACCAGCGCCCAGGCCGGCGGGTGGGGCGACAGCGAAGCGAATCTTCATCCCGCCATCGTCGCAAAGCGAGCCGGCGCTGCCCGAACGCCGAGCATCGCGAGCCAGACGCTGACCGCGGGCTCCACGGTGACCCGCACGTCAGGGGCTGCCGTACTCGTCGTGGCGGCGCCACCAGAAGCCGGTCTCGTTGCGGCGGCGCGGCGCACGGTCGAGCCACTGGTACATACCCCAGAGACCGTCGAGCCCGCGTGAATACGCCGGGTAGGTGTGGTACACGACGGCACCGTCGAGCGCGAATGCGCTCACCCCCGGCCTTTCGCGCCTGAAGGTCTCCCAATCCGTGCCGACGATCGACGACGCGAACTCGTCGAGCCCCTGACTCTCCTCGCTCGACGGCCGAAAGTCCGTCGTGCGGAAGTTGTACTCGACAGCCCCCGACTCCCACCCCTCCTCGGTGATCGCCGCCTGGAAGTCGTAGTTGAAGTCGCTGCCGAACGAAGACGCCCACGGGAAGCTCCAGCCCATCCGCCGCCTGTACGCCTGCACTTTCGCGAACGGAGCCCGTGACACCGCGCAGAGAGTCACGTCGTGGTTGGTTGGGTGCACGCGTTCGCGACGGGCGGCGGTGAGGCGCCCGGATTCCCCAAGTACACCGGCCAGTGGCCGTCGTTCAGCGGCGCGGTCGCCCGCTCACGCTCACCTGGAGCGCCCCGGGCGACGATCACCAGATCGGGACCGCCGCCCGCTACGAGGTCCGGATGGCCGGGACGCCGATCACCGCGGCGAGCTTCGCGCGCGGACGCCTCCTCGGCAACGCCCCCCGGCCCGCGCCGGCCGGGACCGCGCAGACGCTGGCGCTGCCCGCGCCCCCGCCCGGCGTCACCTACGTCGCGCTCCGGGCCATCGACGCGGCCGGGAACATCTCCGCCCTCAGCAACGTGGTGAGAATCCGGCGATGACGGGCCGCGTGGCCACGGTGAGCCGCGACGGCACGCACGCCATGTAGGTTGGCGACATGGCTGACCGGTTCGTGATCCAGAAGCACGACGCCACGACGCTGCACTACGACTTCCGGCTCGAGGTGGACGGGGTGCTGCGCTCGTGGGCGGTGCCCAAGGGGCCCTCGACCGACCCGCGGGTCAAGCGCCTCGCGGTCGAGGTCGAGGACCACGGGCTCGATTACGCCGACTTCGAAGGCGTCATCGGCGAGGGGAGCAGCGGCGCGGGTGCGGTGATCGTGTGGGACGCCGGCACGTACCGCAACCTCGACGAGGAGCGCTCGATGGCCGAGGCGCTCGCCGCCGGCCACGCGAAGGTATGGCTCGAGGGCCACAAGCTCACGGGTGGGTGGACGCTTCAGCGCACCCACCGTGGGCGCCAGCCGCAATGGCTGCTGATCAAGCGCCGCGACGAGGAGGCCGATGCCCGGCGCAACCCGGAGAGCACCCAGCCCGAGTCGGTCAGGACGGGCCGCACGATCGAGGACGTCGCCGCGGAGCGGTCGGAGGGCTCAGCATGACGGCCGCGCCCGCCTGGCTCGAATCGCTCGGCGAGGCCGAGCGCGCGACGGTGGCGCCGACGCCCGCGCCGCAGCGCGCCGGGGCGATGAAGGCGGTCCTGACCACGGAGCGCTTCAGCGATCCGGACTGGATCTTCGAGCGCAAGCTCGACGGGATCCGCTGCATCGCGATCCGCGACGGGGAGCGGGTGCGCATGCTCTCGCGCAACGATCTGTCACTGAACGAGCGCTACCCGGAGCTGGCCGCCGCGCTAGAGGCCGAGTCGTGCCCGCGGTTCGTCCTTGACGGCGAGATCGTCGCCTTCGAGGGCTCTCGGACCAGCTTCGCCCGCCTCGCGCAGCGGGGGCAGCACCACGTGCCGGTGTTCCTGTACGTGTTCGATCTGCTGTGGCTCGACGGCTTCGACGTGCGGGCGCTCCCGGTGCGGACACGCAAGCGCCTGCTGCGCCGCGCGCTCAGCTTTCACGACCGCGTGCGTCTGACCCCGCATCGCAATCGCGACGGCGAGACGCTGTTCGCGCAGGCGTGTCGTCAGGGCTGGGAGGGCCTGATCGCCAAGCGGGCCGACAGCCCCTACACGGACCGGCGCTCGCGTGACTGGCTGAAGTTCAAGTGCGAGCAGGGACAGGAGATGGTGATCGGCGGCTTCACCGCGCCGCGCGGGTCGCGGACGGAGTTCGGCGCGCTGCTGCTCGGCTACCACGACGGCGGCGAGCTGCACTACGCCGGCAAGGTCGGCACCGGCTTCGACCAGGCGACGCTCAGCGCGCTGGGGGCCCAGCTGCGCGCCCGGATCCGCTCGGACTCGCCGTTCACAGATGCGGCCGCGATTCGCGAGCGCGACGTGAGCTGGGTCGAGCCCGAGCTCGTGGCGCAGGTCGGATTCAGCGAGTGGACGCGTCATGGGCGCCTGCGCCACCCCCGCTTTCTCGGCCTGCGTGACGACAAGCACGCCGCCAAGGTGGTGCGCGAAGGATGAGCGCGACGATCCGCGTCGGGCGCCACGCGATCGAGATCACGCATCCCGACAAGCTGTTGTTCGCAGACCCGCCGGTGACCAAGCTCGAGCTCGCGCGTCACTACGAGCGCGTCGCCGCGCTGATGGTGCCGCACGTTCGCGGTCGCCCCCTCGCGCTCCAGGCCTTCCCGCAGGGCATCGATCACCCCGGCTTCTTCCTGAAGTCGATCCCGCGCCATTTCCCCGACTGGATCGCCACGGCGACGATGGAGAAGAAGGGCGGCACCGTGACCCACGTCGTGGCCGAGAACGCGGCCACGCTCGTGTACCTCGCGGGGCAGAACGTGGTCACGCCGCACGTCTGGCTCTCGCGGGCGGATGAGCCGCGCCGGCCCGACCGGCTGATCATCGACCTCGATCCCTCGCCCGGCGTGGGGTTCGCCGCCGTCCGCGCGGCAGCGCGCGAGGCCGGTGCGCGGCTGCGGGACGCGGGGCTGGCTCCGCACGCGATGGTGACCGGCTCACGCGGGATCCATGTCGTCTGCGCATTGCGGCGGGGCCCCTCGTTCGGCGAGGTCCACGCGTTCGCGCGCGCGACGGCCGAGGCGATGGTGGCCGACGATCCCGCGCGGCTCACGCTCGAGTGGCGCCGAGCCGACCGCGGCGCGCGCATCTATCTCGACGTCAACCGCATCAACTACGCCCAGCACGCCGTCGCCCCCTACGGCGTGCGGTCGCTGCCGGGCGCCCCGGTGGCGATGCCGATCGTGTGGGACGAGCTCGAGGACACGCGCCTGAAGCCCGATCGCTGGACGGTGGCGACGGCCGCCGACCGAGTCGCCGAGCAGGGTGACGCGTGGAAGGGGATCGGCCGCAGCGCGCGGAAGCTGCCCGCGGCCGGCTGACCCCCGGCGCCGCCCACCCGCCGGCCCGGTCGACCCGGCCCGACCCGGCCGACCCGACCGGCCGGCGCTCAGAACGCGGCCAGGATCTCGGCCACCGCTCGCGGATCCTCGAGCTGCGGGTAATGCCCGAGTGTGGGCAGGCGGGTCACTGGCGCCGCCGGCCGCAGCGCCCTGACCGCCTCGAGCACCGCCTCCGTGCAGACCGGGTCGCGGCCCGCCCAGGCGAGCTCGAGCCGGCCGGGCCAGTCGCGCAGCGCGCCGTGCCATCGGGACGCGAAGGTCACCCGCTCGTGCAGGTAATAGGTGAGGCGGTCGAGGATCCGGTGACCGTCGCCGTGCTCGAGCAGCGACCACTGGTCGGCCGCCTCCTCGGGCGTGAGCGGATGCTCGGCGGAGAAGATCCGCCCGAACCCCGATCGGAATGAGCGCTCGCTGGTGAAGCGTGCCGCCAGCGGGCCGAGCCGGCTGCGCATGAGCTTCTGCCCCGGCGTGAGGCTGGCCTTCTCGATCACCATGCTGCCGTTGAACAGCAGCACCCCGGCGACCGCGAACGGGAGCCGGCCATCGACGTCACGGGCGAGCAGCTCGGTGGCGACCGAGGTGCCCATGTCGTGAGCCACGAGCACGACCGGCTCGGACCCGAACCGCGCCGCGACCGCCTGCGCCACGTCGGCCTGGCCGAGCAGCGAGTAGACGTGCTCGCGCGGCTTGTCGGAGAGGCCGAAGCCGAGGAAGTCGAATGTGGTCAGGCGCCGTCCCGGCAGCAGCTCGAAGGCGTGGCGCCAGTCGTAGCTGCTCGACGGGTAGCCGTGCAGGAGCAGCATCGGCGGCCCCCCGCCCGGCCGGTCGCGGACGAAGATGGCCCGGCCGTCGAGGTCAATGCGGTCGCCGGCATCACGCCACGCCAGCACCCGCGTCGTCAACCCCACCTACACGACCTCCAGTCGTGCCAGCGTCGAGAACGTGCACCAGTACAGGTCCCGCTCCCAGCCCGGCGCCGGGAACAGCACTGACTGGAACATGCTCGGGACCCGCGCCCGGGCCTTCTCGGCGCCGGTCTCGAGGTCGAGCACGACGACGTCGTCGCCGGTGAACCGGGCCGAGGCGGCGCGCACGCGGGGCGAGCGCGCCAACCAGCCGGCGCGGCCGGCCAGTGCTCGCCACCCGCGGGTGCGCGCGATGGCCGGGCCGACCCAGTGATGGGCGACCAGCTCCCCGGTGTCGGGGTAGCGGATCATGTGCGCCGCGTGCGCGAGCGGCCGCTGCCAGAGCGGCTCGAGTCGGCCGTCGAACCGGAACGCCGCGAGCACACCGTTGCCGGAGTCGTAACCGATCGCGATCCGGCGCTCGGGGTCATACAGCGGCGGGTCGGTCACGGTCCCGCGCGACGCGCCGCAGACCTCGACCGCTTCGTGGTCGATCGGGTCGGAGAGCGAGATGCGGTGCAGGTGCACCGGTCCGCCGGCCACGCCGGCGCCGAGCATCGTGCTCGCGTAGTCGTGCTCTCCGTTGTCGAGGAACCAGAGCTGACCCCCTTCGATGACCGGGTCCCAGCCGTAGGACTGTCCCGGTCGGTCGAGATAGCGCAGCTCGAGGTCGGGTTCGAGCTGCCGGCCGTCCCAGCGGTAGCGGTACGCCGTCGTCGCGCCGATCGCGTACAGGCTGTCGCCGTCGGCGGCCAGGCGCGCGACGACGCTCTCGGGCAGCTCCACCTCCGGGCAGCGCGGCTCGAGCGTCTCCGGGTCGAGCAGGCTGACACGCGCGCGATGGCTCAGCGAGCGGTCGATGTCCTTCATCGCCAGTGTGCCGTCGTCGAGCCCGACGAACGAGTTGTACGGGCGCGGCTGGGGCAACTCGCGTGACGCGAGTAACTCGAGGCTCGCCGAGAGCCGGTGGCAGTAGCGACCGTAGACGACGTACAGGGAGCCGTTAGCGTGTGCGGCCAGACCGCCGGGCCAGAACGGCCCGGCCGCGAGCCGCGGGGAGCGGCGACGCGGCTCGAGCGTCCGCGGGTCGATCTGCTCCACCCACGCCACGGTTGCATCGACCAGCGGCCGGTTGCCCATCGTGTGGCGAAGCACGAACACCTCGCCCGGCTCGCGCAACACGGCCATCGTGGTGGCGAAGGCGTCGCGAACCGCGCTTGTCACCAGTCGCTCGCCGCTCGTGATGCCGAGCCCCGTCGTGCCGGTCGGCGCCTGCGAGCGCCGCGGCCCTCCGTCCTCGGCGGGCCACGGGCTCGGCCACAAGGTCATGGTTGGGCGGTCACGGTCTGCTCGCGGCGAGGTCACACAGGTCGGTCTCGATGTGACAGCGTGTCACACGAACGTATCGCCGAACCTGAAGAACTGAGGCCCATTGCGCTCCCGTCTACTCCTCGCGGTGGTCGCGCTCACGTCCGCCGTGATCGCGATGCCGGCCGCCGCAGCCGCCGCCTCCAGCGGCATCCACAAGATCAAGCACATCGTGATCATCATGCAGGAGAACCGCTCCTTCGACTCCTACTTCGGGACGTACCCCGGCGCGGACGGCATCCCCGGTCTGGCCGGCCATGCGGGCAGGGTGCCGTGCGCGCCCGATCCCGCCAGCGGCGGATGCGTGCGGCCCTACCACGACCGCGCCGACGTCAACGCCGGCGGCCCGCACGAGAACTTCGCCTTCCAGACCGACTACGACAACGGTCGCATGGACGGATTCATCCGCGCGCGCCAGACGTGCAAGAACCCGCTCGATCCGGCCGACTGCACGACCGGCCCGGGCGACATGATGGGGTACCACACCGCCGCCGAGATCCCCAACTACTGGGCCTACGCCAAGAACTTCGTGCTCCAGGACCACATGTTCGAGCCGAACGCGTCGTGGAGCCTGCCGGCCCACCTGTTCCTGGTCTCGGAATGGTCGGCGCGCTGCACGATCTTCGGGGACCCGATGAGCTGCACGAACAATCTCGAGCTGCCGTCGCTGCCGGCCGACATCGGTCCGCCGCCGCACACCCCGCCCGACTATGCCTGGACCGATCTCACCTACCTGCTCCACCGCCACGGCGTCAGCTGGGCCTACTACCTCAAGCCGGGCAAGGAGCCCGACTGCGAGACGGGCGAGATGTTCTGCAAGTTCAAGGACCAGGACCCGCGCACGCCCGGGATCTGGAACCCCCTGCCCTCCTTCGACACCGTGCGCCACGATCATCAGCTCGCCAACGTCCAGGCGACGACTGAGCTGTTCACGGCGCTCAAGGCCAACAAGCTCCCGGCCGTCTCATGGGTGATCCCCAGCGGGCTGGTTAGCGAGCACCCAACCTCGAGCATCCACAAGGGCCAGGCCTACGTGACCAGTGTGATCAACGCGATCATGCGCTCCAAGGACTGGAAGTCCACCGCGATCTTCCTCACCTGGGATGACTGGGGCGGCTTCTACGACCACCTCGCCCCGCCCATGGTCGATGCCAACGGGTACGGCTTCCGCGTTCCGGCGATGGTCATCAGTCCCTACGCCCGGCGCGGCTACATCGATCATCATCAGCTCAGCTTCGATGCCTTCGCCAAGTTCATCGAGGACGACTTCCTGGGCAGCCGGCGCCTGGATCCGAAGACCGACGGCCGGCCCGACCCGCGGCCCGACGTGCGCGAGAACGCGAAGGGCCTCGGCAACCTGGTGCGCGACTTCGACTTCGCCCAGTTGCCCCGGGCGGCCCAGCTGCTGCCGGTGAACGGGACTAAGACGGGCTAGCGTTAGATCGGATAGGCGCGCGGCGTGTCCTGCACCGTGATCCACCGCAGCTCGGTGAACTCCTCCAGCGCCGCGCGACCGCCGAACCGGCCCCACCCGCTCGCCTTGACGCCGCCGAACGGCATCTGCGGCTCGTCGTGGACGGTGGTGTCGTTGACGTGGCAGATGCCGCTCTCGATCCGCTGCGCCAACTCGAGCGCGTAGGGGACGTTCGCGCTGAACACCGCGGCGGCGAGCCCGTAGTCGCTGTCGTTGGCCACGCGGACCGCCTCGTCGGGGCCGTCGACGGCGATCACCGCCGCGAGCGGGCCGAAGGACTCCTCGCTGTATACGCGCATCTCCGAGGTCACCCCGGCGAGCACGGTCGGCGGGAAGCACGTTCCGTCGGGTGCGCCGCCGCTCAGCGCGGTCGCGCCCCTGGCCACGGCGTCCTCGACGAGTTCGGTGACCCGCGTCAGCGCGGCCGGGTTCACGAGCGGCCCGATCTGCGTGTGCGGATCGCGCGGGTCGCCGACGGTGAGCGCCTGGGCCCGACCCGCCAATCGCTCGGCGACGTCGCCGGCCACCCCGCGGTCGGCGAGGACTCGCTCGGTCGACATGCAGATCTGCCCCTGGTGGAAGAAGGCGCCGAAACTGGCCGCCGCGGCCGCCCGATCGAGATCTGCATCGGCCAGGACGATCATCGGCGCCTTGCCGCCCAGCTCCAGCAGCACGCGCTTGAGGTGTCGTGCCGCCTGCTCGGCGACGATCCGGCCGACCCGGGTCGAGCCGGTGAAGTTGATCCGCCGCGTCGCCGGATGGGCGATCAGCTCCCCGACCACCTCGGCCGCGTCGGCGGGATCGTTGCTGACCAGGTTGATCACCCCGGGCGGGAGCCCCGCGTCCTCGAGCGCGCGCACGACGGCCGCGTGCGTGCGCGGACACACCTCTGAGGCCTTCAGCACGACCGTGTTGGCGTAGGCGATCGGCGTGGCGACGGCACGGGTGGCCAGGATCACGGGCGCATTCCAGGGCGCGATCCCGACCACGACGCCGGCCGGTTGGCGCACGCCCAGGGCGAGCTTGCCGGGCACGTCGGAGGGAATCACCTCGCCGACGACGCCATAGGCCTGGGCGGCGGCCTCGCGCAGCATCCCGGCGGCCAGCTCGACGTTGAACATGCCCCACCCGAACACGCCGCCGGTCTCCTCGGTGACGATCCCGGCGATCTCCTGCCGGCGTTCCAGCAGCAGCTCGGACGCCTTGAGCAGGATGCTCCGGCGCTGTCCCGGCGCGCTGCGCGACCACTCCGCGAACGCCGCGTGGGCGGCATCGACCGCGGCGCGCGCGTCCTCGCCCGAGGCGGCGGCGGCCACGCCGACCGTCTCACCCGTGTACGGGAAGGTCTGCTCGTAGGAGCGACCGGACCGCGCTCCGGTCCACCGGCCGCCGATCAACAGCTCTTGACGGGCAAGCTCCGTGGTCGCCATTCGCTCTCTCCGTTCATCCGTGGGCCTCCGTGGTGACGGATGAACACTACCCCGGCGCGGGCTACTGCTCGAGGCGCGCCAGCACGGCTTCCCAGGCCAGCTCGCCGGCCAGCCAGCGCGGCCCCTCGGCCCACAGCCGATCGAGGTACGGACCCAGGTAGCGCGCGGCGATCTTGGCCTCCCGCGGGCGGGTGGGGGTGTCGCTGACGCGGGCGTTCCGGGCACCGTCCCGCTCGAGCCGGGCGGTGAAGTAGAGCCGCCCCCCGTCCCGGCCGCTCAGCAGCGTGCCGTGGATCGCGCCGTCGAACGGCTGGGGCTCCACCTCGGCTCCGGCCGCGGCCGCGATCGCCGCGGCGGCGGCGTCGGCCTGCTGCGCCGCGACGGCGCCGAACTTGACCGGGAAGTCCGTGGCGTCGCCGGCGGCATAGACGGATTCGGTCCCGACCACGAGCCCGTGCTCGGTGATCGGCCGTCGCGGCCGAGCGCGGCGTCCGCGTCACGGTGGCGATCGTCGACCATCGCGGCGACCCGATACAGCAGGACCGCATGGACGGAGCCCCGAGCGCCGCGGTGGCGGTGGCCGAGGGCGTCGCGACCGCCGCCGCCACGTTCCAGTGCTCGAGCCGCGAGCTGTCCATCCGCTACCCGGGCGACGGCGCCCTGGCGTTGATCGCGGCGGCGCTGCCCTTCCGCATCGTGCCCGTCGCCGGCGGGCTGCCGATCGCGTCCGACGAGGGCGCGGTCATCGCCGGCATCGGCGTCGGCGGACCCGAGCCGTCGGTGTGCGAGGAGATCGCGGCGGCGGCGCTCGAACGCGATCGGCGAGGCCGGCCGTGACGCCCGTCCGGGTCGCCATCGTCGGCTGCGGCGCGATCGGGGGGCTGTACGCCGCGCATCTGGCTCAGCTCGAGGGCGTGGAGGTGTGGGCGTACGACGTCTCCGCGGACCACGTCGCGGCGATCCACCGCGACGGCCTGCGCATCCACGGTTACGTCGACCTCGTGGCGCGCGTCAACGCCCGCACCGACGCAGCGGAGATCCCGGCCTGCGCGTTCGGGATCCTGGCCACGAAGGGGACGTTCACCGCCGCGGCGATCACCGCGACGGCGCCGGCGTTCGCGGACGCGGCCGTGTGCAGTGTGCAGAACGGGATCGGCAACGAGGAGGTGATCGCCGAGCACGTGCCGCGCGTGATGCGGGGCGTGACCCTGCCCGCGGGCCACGTGACCGCGCCGGGCGTAATCCACATGGACGCGCCGGGTACGACCTGGATCGGTCGTTCGAGCCCCGCCCCGCCGCGGCCGAGGAGGTGGCGCGGCTGGCCGAGCTGCTGACCCGCAGCGGGATGCCGACGCTGGCGCTCGCCGACGCGCGCGGCGCGCAGTGGACGAAGCTGCTGTTCAACGCCTCCACCAACCCGCTGTGCGCTCTCACCGGCCTCACCCACGGAGCGCTGTGCGACCTGGCGCCCACGCGCCGGCTCGCCGGCTCGCTCGTCGCCGAGGGGAGATCGGTGGCCGATGCGATCGGCGTGGCGCTCGACGCCGACCCCGACGCACTGATCGACGAGGCGGCCCGGGTCAACCACGACCACCAGCCGAGCATGCTCCAGGACGCGATCGCGCATCGGCGGACCGAGATCGCCACGCTCAACGGCGGGATCGTGCGCACCGGCGCGGGCGCCGGCGTCCCCACACCGCTGCACGCGGCGATCACGGAGCTCGTCGCCGGACTCGAACACAGCTGGGAGGTCTGAGTGGGTCGCGCGAGCTGGTCGAGCACGCGATCCCGGCCCCGATGACCCATTACGGCGGCAATCGCTTCGGCCGGGTGGCTGTGGTTGACGGCGTGCGCCGGTGGGTGGTCGTGGACGGCGGTTCGTGAGCACGGACTACGCGTTCGATCACGTCGGGCTGTCGGTGGGCGATCTCGACGCGATGGTCGACTGGTACGAGCGCGCCCTCGGCTTCACGGTCGAGCTCTCGTTCGTCTTGGAGGCGGTGGGCATCCGGGCCGCGATGCTGATTGCCCCGGACGGGACACGGCTCGAGTTGCTCGAGCGGGCCGGGTCCGTGGCCCACGAGCCCGTCGATCCGCTCGCGGCGATGCTCGTGCGCAGCTACGGCCACTGGGCATTCGCGGTCGATGACGTTGGGCGCACGTTCGCCGAGCTGGTTGAGGCCGGGGCACGACCGGTGTGGTCGCCGCGGCCGCGCCGCCGCCGGCACCGGGATCGATGGCCTACCTCGCCGACCCGGAGGGGAACCTGATCGAGCTGGTGGCGCGTTGACGCGAGACGGACAGATGGGGGGTGTTGGCACCGGGTACCCAGAAGGGCAGGGCGCCGATATCTACGCTCCAGCGATGTATGCAAATCCGGAGGGAGGAGAGGAACACATGAGCGTCACGCACGCCACTGATTCGCAGAACGGCCGGGGCGAGAAACTGCTCGGGCGCGTCGCCTTCGTGACCGGCGGCACCCGCGGCATCGGCGCCGCCATCGCCCGGTCGCTCGCGACACAAGGGGCCGTTGTCGCGGTCGGCTATTCCCGTGATGACGCCGCCGCGAAGCGGTTCGAGGCCGAGCTGAGAGAGACCTCGAACGGCGGCAGCGTGCACCGCGGGAACATCGGCTCCTCGGAGGACTGCCGGCGCACCGCCGCCGAGGTGATCGAGACCCATGGCAGGCTCGACATCCTGGTCAACAACGCCGGCATCACGATCGACAAGACGGTGCTGAAGATGACCGATGAGGACTGGTACAAGGTGCTCGCGGTCAACCTCTCGGGCGCGTTCTTCATGAGCCAGGCGGTGCTGCCGCACATGCTCGAGCGGGGCTCCGGGCGGATCGTGAACATCTCCTCGGTCATCGGCGAGATGGGCAACATCGGCCAGGCCAACTACGCGGCCTCGAAGTCCGGGTTGTTCGGCCTCACCAAGACGCTGGCCCGCGAGGCCGCATTCCAGCTCGGGCGCGCCGGCAAGCTCGACGGCGGGCTCGGGATCACGGTCAACACCGTCGCCCCGGGATTCATCGCCACGGACATGCTCGAGCACATCCCGGAGAAGGTGCTCGACGGCATCAAGGCCAAGATCCCGCTCGAGCGGCTCGGTACGCCGGAGGAGATCGGTCGCGTCGTGCACTTCCTGTGCGCCGACGCGTCCTCCTACATCACCGGCCAGGTGTGGGGCGTCAACGGCGGAATGGATATGTGAGACGCCGGCGCAGGCCGGATCAGCCGCTCGGTCGCTCGGCGACCATCGCGTTCTCGATCCGGCCGACGCCGTCGACCTCGACGACGACGGTGTCGCCGTCGCCGAGCAGCAGCTGGGGCTCGCGCCGGAACCCCACGCCGCCGGGGGTGCCGGTCAGGATCAGGTCACCGGGCTCCAGGGTGGCGAACTCGGAGACGACGCTGAGAAGCGTCGCGATGTCGAAGATGAGCAGCTCGGTCGAGGCGGCCTGAACCGTCTCGCCGTTGACGATCGTCCGCAGCTCGAGCGCGCCCGGATCGTCGACCTCGTCGGCGGTGACGAGGTGGGGCCCCACCGGCGTCGAGGCATCCCACGCCTTGCCCTGCAGCCATTGGCCGGACTTGTGCTGGAAGTCGCGCATCGAGACGTCGTTGGCGACGGCGTAGCCGGCGACGAGGTCCAGCGCGCGGTCGCGGGTCACCCGGCGCCCCCGCTCGCCGATCACCACCACGAGCTCGCCCTCGTAGTCGACGGCGGTTGATTCCGGAGGGCAGGCGATGGCGTCGTACGGGCCCGTGAGCGTGGTGGCGAACTTCGTGAACAGGACCGGGTAGTCCGGCAGGTCGCGGTGGGTCTCCTCCACGTGCGCGTGGTAGTTGAGCCCGACGCAGATGATCTTGGCCGGTCGCGGGACGAGGGGACGGAGGTGGAGCTCGGCGACGGGGAGGGCGCCGGCCCGGTGCAGGGGCGGGTCGCGCAACAGCGACAGGGGCGTCTGCGGGCCGAGCTCCGCGATGCCACGCAGCGGGATCGCGCGTTCGTCCTCGATCGCCACCGCCAGGGGCCGACCCTCGTGTGTCACCGAGGCAAACCGCATCGCGCTCCTCCACCGTCAGGGTTAGTCTGCAGAAACATCAATTGCATACAGTAGCGCAATCTGTCTATACTCTTGTCGACGAGCGAGGACGGGCGCCTCCCGGCGCCGGCCACAGGAAAGCGAGACGCGATGAAGCTGGTGACATTTGACGACGGCCGAGTGGGTCAGGTCGTCGATGACAAAGTGATCGAGCTCGACGTGCCGAGCATGCGCCGCTACTACGAGCTGGGCCAGGTGGCGCAGCCGACCGGGCGCGAGCCGGCCCTCGACGACGTGCGGCTGCGCGCGCCGCTGATCCCGAAGAAGTTCTTCCACACCGCGGGCAACTTCCGCGAGCACCACGAAGAGTCGACGCGCGCGAACTGGTCGCACCCGGTGCTGCCGTGGATCGTCTTCTTTCAGAACATCGACGCGATCATCGGCCCTGAGGACGCGATCGTGTACCCCGAGTCGATGACCAACGAGCTCGATTACGAGCTCGAGCTGGCGGTCGTGATCGGCAAGGCGGGTAAGTTCTTCTCGCCCGAGGAGGCCGAGGACTACATTGCCGGCTACCTGGTCTTCAATGACATCACGGCGCGCGACATCCAGCGCGAGGAGATGAAGTCGGGCGTCTTCTGCCTCTCCAAGAGCATCGATACGTTCTGCCCGATCGGCCCGTGGATCGTCACCGCGGACGAGATCCCCGACCCGCACAATCTCGCGATGGAGCTGCGGGTCAACGGTGGCTCGCGGCAGCGCTCTTCGACGAGCCGGATGTCGGTCACGATCCCCGAGATCATCAGCCACTACTCGGCGATGGGCTATAGCCCGGGCGACATCATCTCGACCGGGACGGTGGCCGGCGTGGCCGGCTTCAGTGACGACGCGGCATCGCTGTACCTGAAGCCCGGCGACGTGGTCGAGGCCGAGATCGAGGGCGTCGGCGTGCTGCGCAACCCGATCATCTCCTGGGCCGAGGGGCATCCGGAGACGGAGGCCGCCGCGACACCCGCGCGGGCCTAGTCTCAGCGCCTCGGAGCCAGGGTTGATGGTCGAGACATCGTCCGGGCGGCTGGCCGGCCGCGAGACGGAGGACGGACTCGAGTTTCTCGGGGTTCCCTACGCGGTTGCGGAGCGGTTCGCCCCGCCGGCCGACGCGGCGCGGTGGGCCGGCGTGCGAGATGCCACGCGGGTCGGGCCGGCGGCGCCGCAGCCCGACCGGGAGGTCTGCGCCTTCACCCACGGCGAGCTGCCGGGCGCCGACGAGCGCCACAGCCTCGTGCTCAACGTGTTCACTCCCGCGCTCGACGGTGCCCGGCCGGTGCTCGTGTGGCTGCACGGAGGCGGCTTCGCGATCGGCCACGGGGGGGCGAGCCTGTACCACGGCGCCGCGCTGGCGAGCGCCGCCGATGCGGTGGTGGTCACGCTCAACTATCGGCTCGGGAGTCTCGGCTGGCTCGCGCATCCGGATCTGGCTGGGAGTGCGGGCGGCCCGGCCGGCAACTGGGGGCTGCTTGATCAGATCGCCGCGCTCGAGTGGGTGCGCGAGAACGTCGGCGGCTTCGGCGGCGACCCCGCGCGGGTGACCGTGGCCGGGCAATCGGCGGGCGCGCTGTGCGCGACGGACCTGCTCGTCTCGCCCCGGGCCGACGGCCTGTTCACGCGCGCGATCCTGCAGTCGCCGCCGCTCGGGGACCTGGCGCAGCCCATGGACGTGGCGGTGCGCTGGGCTCGGCGAACGTGGTCGCGGCGACGAGGCCGTCCGTGCGCGCGACGCGGGCCGCCTCGGCGACGGCGCGCTCGGGATCGTCGGCGAAGGGGAACGCGTTGAAGGCCACGACCGCGTCGAACTCCGAGTCGGCGAACGGCAGCGCGTCCATCCCGCCCAGCCGGAAGTCGGCCCGGGGCGCGCGCGCGCGATCTCGAGCAGCTCCGGCGTGATGTCGATCCCGGTCACGCTCGCCCCGAGCGCCGCCGCCAGGCGGGCTGCGTACCCGGAGCCGCAGCCGACGTCGAGCAGACGCGTGCCGGCGCCCACCCCGAGACGCGCCAGCACGGTTGAGAACAGGGGCTCGTTCGAGGGCTCGGCGAGGTTTGCCCAGTCCTCCGGCTTACGTCCCCAGTGCTCGGCGCTCATCGGCGAGAGTGTAGACGAAGTGGCAAACTGTATGCAATAATGCTGACCATGCACACCCCGCGGAAGATCGACTGGGACGAGCAGGAATTCACCGAGGTGCGACCCGGCATCTTCGGCGCCACCGTCCACACGCCGCAGCTGACGGCCACCCTGTATCGCTACGGCGCCGATTCGAGCTGGGAGGAGCATCAGCACCCGCAGGACCAGATCACGACGGTGCTCGAGGGCGTGATCGACTTCGTCGTCGACGGCGAGCCGGTGCAGCTGACCGAGGGCCAGCTCGCGACGCTCCCCGGTGGGACCCCGCACTCGGCGACGGTGCCGGCGCCTGGCGCGGTGAGCCTCAACGTCTTCACCCATCGCGACGCGCCCCCACGTGCCTGACTGGCTCGGGATCGAGGGCCGGCGCGTTCTCGTGGCCGGCGGCGCGGGAACGCTCGGAGCGGCCTTGGTCGGCGGATTTCTGGAACAGGGCGCGGTCGTGGGGGTGCTCGACGTCTCCCAGGACGGCCTGGCGGCGCTCGACGAGCGTGTTGCCGTCCGTGGAGAGGTGGACCTGAGCGATCCCGAGAGCTCGCGCGCCGCGGTGGCCGGGGCCCGCGACGAGCTCGGCGGCCTTGACGTGTTCGTGCACTGCGTCGGCATCAGCGACCGCCGGCCGATCGAGGACTACTCGGCGGCAGAGTGGGACCGGATCCTCGCCGTCAATCTCACGAGCGCGTTCCACACCGCCACCGAGGCCGCGGTCGGGATGCGCGCGCAGGGCCGTGGCCGGATCGTCTTCTTCTCCTCGGTGGCCGGGCGCAGCGGCCACAAGCATCACGGCCCGTATGCCGCCACCAAGGGCGCGATCAACCAGCTGATGCGGGTGATCGCGCACGAGTACGCCGCCGACGGTGTGACCGCCAACGCGGTCGCGCCCGGATACATGGACACGACGCTGACGCGGGAGTACCTGGCGGCCAATCCGGCCAAGCGAGCGGCTCTCGTCGAGCTGATTCCAGCCGGTCGCTTCGGGAACCTCGCGGAGGTCGTCGGCCCGGTGCTGTTCCTGTGCTCCGAGCAGGCGAGCTTCATCACCGGCCAGGTCCTGTACATCGACGGCGGACGCACGATCGTCTGAGCGGAACGGAGGAGCGGAAATGGAACGCAGATTCGAGGGCCGCACGTTCATGGTCACCGGCGCCGGCACGGGCTTCGGCGCGGAGCTGTCCGTGCGGGCGGCGCAGGAGGGTGCCGCCCGGGTGCTCGTGCACTACCGCCGCTCGTCGGCCGGCGCCGAGCGGACCGCGGAGCGGGTGCGCGAGGCCGGCGCCGAGGCGCTGATCGTGCAGGGCGACATCACGTCCTGGGCCGACATCAAGCGGATGGCGGAGCGGGCGTTCGGCGAGGGCGGCGGCGTCGACGTGCTGATCAACAATGTCGGCGACATGGCCTCGGGCCAGGCGTCCTGGAAGGAGGTCACCGAGGAGGCGATCGACCACGTGCTGGCCGTCGACATCAAGGGCACGATGTTGATGGTGCACGAGTTCGGCCAGCGGATGGCCGAGCGCGGGCGCGGCGCCATCGTCAACGTCGGCTCGACGGTGATCGTGCGCGGGAGCCCACGGGCGCCGCAGTACGCGGCCGGCAAGTACGGCCTGCTGGGGATCACGAAGTCCTATGCCAAGGCGCTCGCTCCCGAGGTGCGCGCCAACACCTTCGCCCCCGGCTTCATGGAGACCGAGGCGCTGCTGGTCCGACCCGAGTGGAAGGCCGGCCGCCGGGAGCTGGTGCGGGAGGCGACCCCGACGGGCCGGATCCCGGCGCCCGCGGAGATGACCGGGGCGGCGCTGTTCCTGGCCAGCGACGACGCGCACCACATCACCGGCTCGTACATGATCGCCGACGGCGGCTACAGCATGCTCGGGGCGTGATGCGGGTGAACTGCATGCAACCGTCGGGATTCAGTCATATTGCCCGAACTGCATCCGCCGGCCGAAAGAGAACTGGATGAGCGTGGCTGCGAACAGCAATGACAACGTGTACGACCGCGTGCGGAACGCGATTCTCGACGGCGAGCTCGCGCCCGGCGCCGTGATGTCGCAGGTGGGTCTCGCCGACGAGCTGGGGATCAGCCGCACCCCGCTGCGCGAGGCCCTGCGCATGCTCCAGAGCGAGGGCCTGATCGAGTCCGAGCCCAACCGCCGTGTGCGGGTGGCGCCGATGACGCCCGAGGACCTCGAGCAACTGTGCATCATGCGGATCACGCTCGAGGCCGAGGCGCTGCGGCTGTCGATCCCGAGGATGACGCCCGAGGATCTCGCCGGCCTGGAGGGCTACATGGCCGAGATGGCCCATTATGCCGAGGCGGAGGACTACGGGCGCTGGGTGGTCCCGCACCGCGCCTTCCATCGCGCCCTGACCGCCCCGGCGGGCGAGCGCATCAACATGCTGCTCGGCCAGCTGTTCGACCACGCCGAGCGGTATCGCCGGCTGCACATCGGCCAGGGCCCGAGCGCCTGGGCCACGGCCGGCCACCGCGAGATCCTCGAGGCCTGCAAGGCACACGAGCGCGAGCGGGGGGCGGCGCTGCTGGCCAGTCACCTGGCCCGGACCGGATTCGAGGTCACGGAGCTGCTCGACTCCGAGTACGACCCGGTGGAGCTGAAGCTCGCACTCGCCGACGCGGGTGGCGAGATCCCGACCAAGCGGAAGGGCCGCCGCCGCTAACCGGGCGGCGCGCCGAGCGACCCCATGGCCGAGCGCACGCAGGTCGCGATCATCGGCGTGGGTCCGGCGGGCCTGCTGCTCGCCCATCTCCTGCATCGCCACGGCATCGACTCCGTGCTCCTCGAGGCCCGCAGCCGCGAGTATTGCGAGGCGCGGATCCGCGCCGGCGTGCTCGAGCAGGGCACGCGGGAGGTGCTGATCGAGGCGGGGGTCGGCGCCCGGATGGAGCGCGAGGGCCTGATCCACGGGGGCATCTACCTGCGCTTCGACGGCCGCAGCCACCACATCCCGATGAGCGAGCTGACCGGGGGCCGGGCGGTGACGATCTACGGCCAGACGGAGGTCGTCAAGGATCTGATCGAGGCGCGTCTGGGGTCAGGGGCGCCGCTGCGGTTCGAGTGCGAGGACGTCGTGCTCGCCGGTCTCGAGTCAGGCGAGCCCGTCGTGCGGTATCGGCACGAGGATCGCGACCGCGAGCTCCGCTGCGACGTGGTGGCCGGCTGCGACGGCTTTCACGGCGTCTGCCGGCCGGCGATCCCGGCCGACGTGCTCGAGGTGTGGCAGCGGGATTACCCGTTCGCGTGGCTGGGGATCCTGGCTGCTGCGGCTCCGTCCACCGACGAGTTGATCTACGCGCGACACGACCGCGGCTTCGCCTTGCACAGCATGCGCTCGCCGCAGCTGAGCCGGCTCTACGTGCAGGTGGATCCCGATGACGACGTCGCACAGTGGTCGGATGCGCGCGTGTGGGAGGAACTGCACGTCCGGCTCGCCACCGACGGCTGGGAGCTCGAGGAGGGCGAGGTGCTGGAGAAGTCGATCACGCCGATGCGGAGCTTCGTGGCGGCGCCGATGCGCTACCGGTCCCTGTTCTTGGCCGGCGACGCCGCCCACATCGTCCCGCCCACGGGAGCCAAGGGACTCAACCTCGCGGTGGCCGACGTCACGCTCTTGGCTGATGCGCTCGTCGACCATTTCGGGTCGGGCTCCTCGACCGGCCTGGACGAGTATCCTGAACGCTGCCTGCGGCGGGTCTGGCGCGCGCAGCACTTCTCGAATTGGATGACCTCGATGCTGCACGTCGACGCCGGCGAGGACGGCTATGGCCGCCAGCTGCAGCGCTCACAGCTCGAGTACGTGTGCAGCTCGACGGCGGCCGCGACGTCACTGGCCGAGAACTACGTCGGGCTGCCGCTGGAGTGGGCGTCGCGCCTGGAGCCCGCGCATGGCTGAGCTGACCTCGCTGTCCGAGGCGGTGGCCGCGCTCGTCCACGACGGTGACAGCGTGGCGCTCGAGGGCTTCACCCATCTGATCCCGTTCGCCGCCGGGCACGAGCTGCTGCGCCAGCGCCGTCGCGAGTTGGAGCTGATCCGGATGACCCCGGACATCCTCTACGACCAGATGATCGGCATGGGCGCGGCGCGCAAGCTCGTGTTCGCCTACGGCGGCAACCCGGGCGTCGGGTCCCTGCACCGGTTCCGCGACGCGGTCGAGAACGGCTGGCCGGGTCCGCTCGAGCTCGAGGAGCACAGCCACGCGGGGATGGCGAACCGGTTCGTGGCCGGCGCGTCCGGCCTGCCCTTCGCGGTCATGCGCGGCTATCTCGGCACCGACCTCGCTGCGCTGGCGAACGTCGCGCCGATCGAGTGCCCGTTCACCGGCGAGCACCTGATTGCGGTGCCGGCACTGGCGCCCGACGTCGCGATCATCCACGCCCAGGAGGCCGACCGGCACGGCAACGTGCAGCTGTGGGGCATCCCCGGCGTCCAGAAGGAGGCGGTGCTGGCCGCGCGCCGCTCGCTGGTGACGGTCGAGCGGATCGTCGACGAGCTCGAGCCGCGCCCGGGCTCGCTGGCGCTGCCCGGCTGGGTGGTAGATGCCGTGGCCGAGGTCCCGCGTGGCTCGCGGCCGTCCTACAGCCTCGGGATCACCGACCGCGACAACGACTTCTACCGCTTCTGGGACCGGCTCAGCCGCGACCGTGACGCGTTCACCGCCTGGATGCAGGAGCACGTCCTGGACGGGGCCACGGTCCAATGAGCGTCGCGGGCGTGACCAGGGCCGATGCCGGCGAGGTGCAGACGGTGGTCGCCGCGCGGCGCCTGCGCTCCGTCGCCACGGTGTTCATCGGCGTGGGGCGGCCGAGCACCGCGGCGATTCTCGCCAGCATGGTCCACAACCCCGATCTCGTGCTCGTCTACGAGTCGGGCACGATCGGCGCCAAACCGACCCGGGTACCGTTGTCGATCGGCGACGGCGAGCTGGCCCTCACCGCCGACGCGGTCGTCTCGGTGCCGGAGATGTTCAACTACTGGATCGGCCCGGGGCGGATCGAGGTCGCCTTCCTCGGTGCCGCGCAGGTCGATCGCTTCGCCAACCTCAACTCGACCGTGATCGGCGACTACGAGCATCCCAGGACGCGGCTGCCCGGCGCCGGCGGCGCGCCGGAGGTGGCCGCCAACTGCGGCGAGGTGGTCGTGATCGCACCGCATTCGCCGCGCACGTTCGTGGAGTCGCTCGACTTCGTGACCACGGTCGGTCACGGCGACGGGCCGGGCGCGCGTGAGCGGCTCGGCTTCCGCGGCCGGGGGCCGACGGCGGTGATCACCGACCTCGGCGTGCTCGAGCCCGATCCCGTCACCCGGGAGCTGACCCTGACGCAGGTGCACGAGGGGGTCGAGGTGGACACGGTTCTCGCGGCCACCAGCTGGGAGCTCAAGCGGGCGGACGAGATCCGCGTCACCGAGCCGCCGAGCAGCGAGGAGCTGGCGGCGCTGCGCGAGCTGGTCTCACGATGAACGCGGCCTACGTCTACGACGCGGTGCGCACGCCGTTCGGCCGCTACGGCGGCGCGCTGGCCGGGATCCGGCCCGACGATCTGGCGACGCACTCGTTGCGCGCGCTGCTTCACCGGTTCCCCGAACTCGATCCGGCGCAGATCGACGACGTGCTGCTCGGCACCGCCAACGGCGCCGGCGAGGAGAACCGCGACGTTGCCCGCATGGCCGTGCTTCTGGCCGGCCTGCCGACATCCGTGCCCGGCGCGACCGTCAACCGGCTGTGCGGCTCGAGCCTCGAGGCGGCGATCCAGGCGGCCCGGGCGATCGAGACCGGCGATGCTCAGGTCGTGGTCGCCGGCGGGGTCGAGTCGATGAGCCGCGCGCCGTGGGTGCTGCTCAAGCCCGGCCAGGGCTTTCCCGCCGGTCACGAGACGATGTGGTCGACCACGCTCGGGTGGCGGATGGTCAATCCGGAGATGCCGGAGCAGTGGACGATCTCGCTGGGCCAGAGCGCAGAGAAGCTGGCCGGCATGTACGACATCTCCCGCGAGGCGCAGGACGCGTTTGCGCTGCGCAGTCATCGCCTCGCGGCCGAGGCGTTCGACCAGGCGGTGTTGAGCGAGGTCGTGCCCGTGCCGGGAGTCGAGCTCGAGCGCGACGAGGGGATCCGGCTCGACACCTCGATGGAGAAGCTGGCCAAACTCAAGCCCGCGTTCGTCGCCGACGGGACCGTCACCGCGGGCAACTCCTCGCCGCTGAACGACGGTGCCGCGATGGTGCTGCTCGGCGACGAGCAGGCCGCGCGGGTGCTCGGTCGCGAGCCGCTGGCGCGTCTGGTGTCCCGCGGAGTGCACGGCGTCGATCCGGACGTGTTCGGGATCGGACCCGTGGAGGCGGCGAACATCGCCCTGGCCCGCGCCGGGATCGGCTGGGGCGACGTGGAGGCGGTCGAGCTCAACGAGGCGTTCGCCTCCCAGTCGCTCGCCTGCCTCGCCGGCTGGCCGGAGCTCGACCCCGAGAAGGTGAACATCCGTGGGGGCGCGATCGCGATCGGCCATCCTCTCGGTGCCTCGGGCGCGCGGGTGCTCGGGCGCCTCGCGCACGAGCTGCAGGCCCGCGGCGGCGGCTACGGCGTCGCCTCGCTGTGCATCGGAGTCGGCCAAGGCATCGCAGTGGTACTGGAGGCATGAACGTGATCGAGCACGACGACGCATCGACCGCGCCGGCGAGGAGGGACCGCGATGCCGCGCAGACGCCGACCAGCTACGAGCGCGAGCCCGTCCACGCGCACCCGCCGCTTGACGATGCGGGGTACAAGTCGACCCGGCTGCGCCACCCCCGGACGCCGCTGGTCTACCTCCCGCAGACGATCACCGAGATCACCGGCCCGCAGCTCGGTCCGCAGCGCGTGTCCGAGAACGACCACGACCTCACGGCCCAGCACGCCGGCGAGCCGATCGGGGAGCGGATCACGGTCAGCGGCCGCGTGTTCGACGGCGAGGGCAAGCCGCTGGCGGGCACGCTGGTCGAGATCTGGCAGGCCAACTCGGCCGGTCGCTACCGGCACCGGTGGGACCGGTGGCCGGCGCCGCTCGACCCCAACTTCAGCGGTGCGGGGCGCACGGTCACCGACGCCGAGGGCCGCTACCGGTTCGTGACCATCAAGCCGGGACCGTATCCGTGGGGCAACCACCACAACGCGTGGCGACCGGCGCACATCCACTTCTCGCTCCTGGGCCGCGCGTTCGTGCAGCGGCTGGTCACCCAGATGTACTTCCCCGGAGACCCGCTGCACCCCTACGACCCGATCTTCAACTCGGTCCGCGACGAGCGCGCGCGTGAGCGCATGGTCTCGAGCTTCTCGATCCACGGCACGCAGCCGAACTGGGCCGCGGCCTACGAGTTCGACATCTACCTGCGCGGCCCGGGCGCCACGCCGTTCGAGGAGGCCCATTGATCTTTCCCACCACCCCATCGCAGACCGTCGGGCCGTACTTCGCCATCGGTCTGCCCTGGCCCGAGGGCCCCTATGCGGTGCCGCCCGGCACGCCCGGCGCGATCAGGATCAGCGGCTTCGTCTACGACGGTGACGGCGACACGGTCCCCGACAACATGATCGAGACCTGGCAGGCCGACACGGAGGGCCGCTTCGCCGACCTGTACGGCCACGGGGGCCCGGCGCGACTCGACGGGTTCCGCGGCTTCGCCCGCTGCGGCTACGAGGACGGCGACGGGAGCTACGAGATCATCACCGTCAAACCGGGCCGCGTGCCCGGTCCCGGCGATGCGCTGCAGGCGCCGCACATCGACGTGTCGGTGTTCGCGCGCGGGCTGCTGCACCGCTGCGTGACGCGCATCTACTTCGCCGACGAGCCGGAGGCCAACGCCGCCGATCCGGTCCTGCACTCGGTACCGGCCGACCGCCGTGAGACGCTGCTCGCGCAGCCGGCCAACGATGGGTACCGATTCGACATCCGCCTCCAGGGTCCCGGCGAGACCGTCTTCTTCGCCCTCTGACGGGGTGTTCGCCGGCATCTACGCACGCGGGGCCGTCGCTCCAGCGGTCTCCGGCGCGGCGTGGTTGCAGGCCATGCTCGACGCCGAGGCGGCGCTCGCGCGGGCGTGCGCGCAGGAAGGACTGATCGGCGCGGAGGCCGCCGAGGCGATCGCCGGCGCTTGCCGCGCCGAGTGCTTCGACGCCGCTGAGCTCGGTGAGGAATCGGCCCGACATGCCTCCCCGGTGATCCCCCTCGTCGCCGCGCTGCGCGCCGCGGTCGGCGCGGAGCACGCCGCCGCGGTGCATCTCGGGGCCACGAGCCAGGACATCCTCGACACGGCCGCGATGCTCGTGCTCCGCCGCGCGCTGGCGCCGCTGCTCGAGGACGCCGGTGCCGCGGCGTCGGCGGCCGCCGCGCTGGCCGAGCGGCACCGCGCCACGCCAATGGCGGGTCGCACTCTGCTGCAGCAGGCGCTCCCGACCGCGTTCGGCCTGCGGGCGGCGGGCTGGATGGCCGGCATCGACGAGGCGCGCACAGCGCTCGAACAGGTGCGCGACCGAGGCGCGGCGGTGCAGATGGGGGGCCCGGTCGGGACGCGCGCGCCGGCGGTCGGGGCCCATGTGGCGGACGCGCTCGGGCTGGCGGCGCCGCTGCTGCCGTGGCACACCGACCGGACCCGGCCGGCGGCGGCGGCGGCCGCGCTCGGCGTGCTGGCCGGCGTGCTGGGCAAGATCGCGCGCGACGTGACCCTGCTGGCCCAGGACGAGATCGGCGAGCTGCGTGAGGGCGGGGCGCCCGCACGCGGCCGCTCTTCGGCGATGGCACACAAGCGCAACCCGGTCGCCGCGGTGTCGGTGCTGGCCTGCACGAAGCGGGCCCCCGGGCTGGTGGCGACGATGCTGGCCTGCATGGAGCAGGAGCACGAGCGGGCCGCGGGAGCGTGGCAGGCCGAGCCCGGCGTCCTGAGCGAGCTGCTCACCCTGACGGGCTCCGCGGCGGCATGGGCGCGCGAGCTGCTCGAGAACCTCGAGGTCGACGCCGGCCGCATGGCTGAGAACCTCGCCCGGCTGGCCGGCGCCGGTGTCGAGCCGGCGGCCGATCCCGGGCGCCATCTGGGCGCCGCCTCCGAGCTGATCGACCGGGCGCTCGCCGCCCACCTCCCGTGAGCACCGCGCGGCTCCACTACGAGCGCGCGGGCCTGATCGCCGACCACCTCGACCCGTAGGAGAGACGATGAGCGACCCGATCCACGACGCCGGCATGACCGTTCGCCGCGAGGTGCTCGGCGACGGCTACGTCGACGCCGCCCTCGCGCGGACCGACGAGTTCACGGCGGCGTTTCAGGACTTCATCACGCGCTATGCGTGGGGGAGCGTGTGGACCCGTGACGGCCTCGACCGCCGGGCGCGCAGCATGATCACGCTCTCCGTGCTCACGGCGCTCGGCCGCGAGCACGAGCTCGGCGTCCACGTGCATGCGGCCGTCGGCAACGGGCTGACGCCGGCGGAGATCGGTGAGGTGCTCATGCACACCGCCGTCTACGCCGGCGTGCCGGCGGCCAACGCGGCGTTCGCGATCGCCCAGCGGGTGCTCACGGAGGAGGGCGTGATCGGCGGTCCGGGCGCCTGAGGGCCCGGTCGCGCTCAGCGGATGCGACTCGGCCGACAGCTTCGAGAGATGAAGCTCGTGCACGAGCCCCGGACGCAGCTGTGCGATCACCTCGTAGAACATCGTGTCGACGAACACGACGGCACCCATCACCAGCACCAGGCGCCGCTCGGCCGCCTCGCCCGCGGTGGTGTTCTCGACGATCATCGGCCCAACCTATAGTCTCGCCGTCGTGCGCTTGCACCTGATGATCGAAGGTCAGGAAGACGTGAGGTGGGAGGACTGGGTGGCTCTGGCCCTGGCGTGCGAGGAGTACGGCGTCGAGGCGCTGTTCCGCTCCGATCACTACCAGTCGACGTTCGGGCACGCGGGGCGCGGCTCGCTCGACGCGTGGGCGACGATCAACGCGCTCAGCGCCGTGACCGGGACGCTGCGGCTGGGCACGCTCGTCTCGCCCGCCACCTTCCGCCACCCCTCCGAGCTCGCGAAGGTGGTCACGACGGCCGACCACGTGTCCGGCGGCCGGGTGGAGCTGGGGATGGGCACGGGCTGGCTCGAGGCCGAGCACGAGACCTACGGCTTTCCCTTTCCCCCGCTGAGCGAGCGGATGGACCGCCTGGAGGAGCAGCTCCAGATCGTGGCGCTCCAGTGGGGCGAGGAGCGCTTCTCGTTCGGCGGCCGCTACTACCGGATCGATGACCTCGACGCCCGTCCCAAGCCCGTCCAGCGCCCCCGGCCCCCGCTGATCCTCGGTGGTCGCGGCGGCCCGCGCAGCGTCGAGCTCGGCGTGCGCCATGCCGACGAGTACAACACCGTCAACAAGACCGCCGCCGAATGCGCGGCGATTCGCGCCGACCTGGACGAGGCGTGCCGTCAGGCGGGCCGCGACCCGATGCCCCTGTCGCTGATGACGGGATGGCTGGTGGGCGAGGATCGCGCCGAGTTGCTCGACCGCGCCGGGCGGTTGGCCGACTGGCGCGGTCACGAGGGCGGCGCCGAGAGCTTCCTGGCCGGCCTGCCCGGGTACTTCATCAGCGGCACCCTGGAAGCCGCGGCCGAGAAGCTCGCGGAGCTGGCCGCCGTCGGGGTCGAGCGGGTGATGCTCCAACATCAGCTGCACCGCGACCTCGGCGCGGTCGAGCAGCTGGGTCGCCGGCTGGCGCCCGCGCTGCGCGAGTAGCGGGGCTCGGCCCCGGCCTGAGGCTCCGAGGGGCCCCGGTCACCGGGCCGGCCGGGTGGTCGGTATCCGGATGTTCACCGTCCCTTCACGCGCTGGACACCCGGCCCCGCCGGGGCGGGAAGAGACTCGCCGCGTAACCAGCTGAGGAGGACGCATGCGCAAGACCCGTAGTTGGAGATGGGCGGCCGTCGCCGGAGTGCTGGCGGCTTGCACGCTCGGCGCCACGCTCGCCGTCGCGAGCCCGAGCCACCGCGCGCACAGCGCGCAGGCCGGCGCCCCGGCAACCCCGATCAAACACGTCGTCGTGATCTTCCAGGAGAACGTCTCCTTCGATCACTACTTCGGCACCTACCCGAATGCCGCCAACACCTCGGGCCAGCCGTTCCACGGGCACAAGGGCACGGTCAACGGCCTGGCCAACACGCCCGGCCTCGGCGGCAAGGGCACGTTGCTGACCAACAACCCCAACCTCGATGCATCGAGCAAGCAGGTCAACCCGCGTCGCCTTGATCCGGCCAACATCAACGACGTCCTCACCTGTGACCAGAACCACGACTACGGGCCCGAGCAGCAGGCCTTCGACGGCGGGAAGATGGACAAGTTCGTCACCGCGACCGGAACGGCCACCGGCAAGAGCCCGACCGGGCAGGCGTGCTCGGCCGGCGACGTCATGAACTACTACGACGGCAACGCCGTCACCGGCCTGTGGAACTACGCGCAGCACTTCGCGATGAGCGACAACTCGTTCGGGACGACGTTCGGTCCGTCCTCCCCGGGGGCGATCAACCTCGTCTCCGGTAACACGGGCAACGTTGGTCTGACGATCAACGGCGCCGACACCAACGGCGACACCGTCGGAGATGGCCACGGTGGCCTGTCGCTGGTCTCCGACGCCCAGCCCTACTACGACGATTGCTCGACCCGCGATGCAGCGTCGATGAAGGGCACTAACATCGGCGACGAGCTCAACGCCGCCGGAATCAGCTGGGGCTGGTTCCAGGGCGGCTTCCGGCCGACGACGAGCTGGGCCACGGCGACGGCATCGAACCCGCAGCCGACGAGCACGTTCATCCCGAACCAGTTCAAGGGCAAGTTCGCCACCCCGCCGGCCTCCGACCAGGGCCTGTGCAACGCAGTGCACCCGATCGGTGCCGCCGTCGGTGGCACGGGTGGAGTCACGCCGGGGCCGACGAACTACGGCAACAAGGACGACTACATCCCACACCACGAGCCGTTCCAGTACTACGCCTCGACGGCGGATCCGCACCACCTTCCGCCCGCTTCGCTGGCGGCGATCGGCACGGACACGCAGTCGTACGTGAGCGGCACGCCGCAGTTCAACACCGCCAACCATCAGTACGACATGAGCGACTTCAACTCGCTCGTGGGCGCGATCAGCCACGGCTACATCTCGCCCGACCGTCTCCCGGCGGTCAGCTTCATCAAGGCGCCCGGCTACCAGGACGGACACGCCGGGTACTCGGACCCCTACGACGAGCAGCAGTTCATCGCCAACACGATCAATGCACTCGAGCACACGCCGGACTGGTCCAGCACGGCGGTGATCATCAGCTACGACGACTCGGACGGCTGGTACGACCACGCCTACAGCGGGGTCCACAACCCGTCGAACACGAGCAAGGCGGCGAACCCGCCCGGGCCACAGGACCTCCTCACCGGCCCCGGGCTGTGCGGGGGCGGCAAGCGCCTCGCCGACCAGCAGGGACGCTGCGGCTACGGGCCGCGGCTGCCGCTGCTGATCGTCTCGCCGTGGGCCAAGGACGGCGACGTCTCGCACCAGCTGACCGATCAGAGCTCGATCATCAAGTTCGTCGAGGACAACTGGGGCGTGTCCCGGATCCCGGGATCGTTCGACGCGATCGCGGGCTCGTTGAACTCGATGTTCAACTTCGGGCACCTCAACCAGCACAGAAAGCTGTTCCTCGACCCGGTCACCGGCCAGCCGGCGGGCCCGTAGGAGCAACGCAGTCGCACACGCAGTGATCGCTCGCGGCCGGCCCTCCGGGGCCGGCCGCCGGCGTTCGGGGGCCCGCCGGCCTTCCGGAGCGCCGCCGGCGGCCGCGGCACGCGCTACAGCCGGGCGACGACCTCGGTGGCGGCGCGCTCGCCCGAGCGCACGGCGCCGTCCATGTACCCGTTGAACACCTCGGCGGTCTCGGTGCCGGCCCAGTGCAGCCGGCCCACGGGCTGGCGCAGCGCCGCGCCGAAGTCGCTCCACACCCCGGGCGGCATGTAGCCGGCGTAGCAGCCGCGGGTCCATGGCTCGGTGGACCAGTTCTGCTCGACGAGCTGCCGGGGGCGTCCGGCGCCGGGGCCGAACAGGCGGACGAACGCCGCCAGTACCTCGCTACGGCGGGACGCGGCCGACATCGCGCTCAACCGCCGGGCGTCCTGGCCGGCGACGAATCCGAGCAGCACGCCGGGCTTGCCGCTCGGCGGTGAGTTGTCGTAGGTGAAGTGGACGGGAGGCCGGTCGGTGTTGGCGTAGCCGCTCAGCCCCTCGGCACGCCAGAACGGAGTCGGATAGATCGCCTCGTACTTGATCACCGAGCCCTGCGGGACGCGCTGGGTGAGGCCGTCGCGCAGCGATGGCAGCGCGGGCTCGTAGTCGATCCGCCCGGCCAGCGTCGGCGCGATCGCCACGATCACCCGGCGGGCGTGCCAGCTGCCGGCATCGCTCTGCACGGTGACCCCGCCTGAGCCCTGGACGATCCGGCGCACCGGCGCTCCGAGCACGACGCGAGCACCGAGACGCGCGGCGAGCTTGAGCGAGACGAGCTGGGAGCCGCCGACCAGGCGCGAGTCCTGGGCGCCGCCGGCGGTGCTGGTCAGGTACAGGACGCCGGTGCCGGAGTTGAAGTAGAACAGCGCGTGGAGCAGCGACATGTCCCGTGACTCGGCGGCGAAGACGGCCTTGACGACCAGATCGAGCAGAAAGCGGACCGCGGCGACGCTGCCCAGCGCGGCGGCCGGCATTCGCGGACCGGTCGGCCTCGGCTTCCGCGTCCCGATGCTCGTCGTGTCGCCGTTCTCCCGCGGCGGGCTCGGCGATCAGCCCGGGGTGCCGGGACCGGCCACCGTCCCACGGTCGTGCAGGCCGCCGATCTCGCGCCCCGAGAGTCCGAGCCGCTCGCCGAGGATCTGCTCGGTGTGCTCGCCGAGCACCGGCGCGCGCTGTACCGGCAGGCGGCCCAGGCGGGCGAAGTCCAGCGGTGAGCGCGGGGCCAGGTAGCGACCGACGCCGGGGTGATCGATCTGCTCGAACATGGGGTTGGCGAGCGACGCCCGCGGGTCCTCGTCGACGAGGTGGTGAAACGTCTGGTAGGGACCCCACGAGACACCCGTGCCGGCGAACCCCTCCCGCGCCGCGGCGAGCGTGCGGGGCCGTAGGATCGCCGCGATCAGGTCGCGGCCCTCGATCAGGGTGCGGACGATCTCGCGGCCCTCCTCCGCGCGGATGTCGACGGCGATCGAGCGCTTGCCCTTGTTGAGTCCGGCCCAGAACAGGCTCTGCCCGTCGGCGGCCAGCGGCCAGCGGTGGTAGTCGAGGCCGCCGCCGATCTGGTCGAAGCGGATCACGTCGGCGCCGAGCTGCGCGAGCGTCATGCCGCCGAGCGGGGCGGCGACGAAGGCCGAGCCGTCGATCAGTCGGAACCCGGCGAGGATCCCCTCGCTCATGCCATCACGGCGACGAGTCGCCAGTCGAGCACGGGCCGTGGCGTCGCGTCCGCGATCTGCTCGGCGGCCGTCTCGACGTGCAGCTCGAGCGAGTGGCCACGGCGGTCGGGCAGCGAATCCACGGCGTCGAGGGTGACCGTGCTGCGCAGCACGTCCCCCTCGAACACGGGCCCCAGGTGGTCGCAGGACCGCCACGCGACCACGGTCACCAGGTTGGGAAGGGCACGACCGGCGTGCTGGAGCGCGATGCCGATCGTGTGCCCGCCATAGACCAGTCGTTGCCCGCGCCCGCTCGCGGTCGGGTCGGTGTGCGCCTTGGCCACGTTCAGCGTCATCCGCGCGAGCTCGGGGGCGCAGGTGACCGAGTCCCCGCCCTCGACCACGTACACCGTCCCCGGCCGCAGCGCATCGCCGTGTCGTCCGGGCACCCGCCGCCGGAAGGCATCGAGGTCCCAGTCGCCGATGACGTCGTGCAGGGCATCGGACGTGAGCTCGGCCGAGATCGCGTCCAGGTCGTCGGCGTGGCCCGGAGAGGCGGCGTCCTCGCGCATGGGCAGCATCGCGCAGCGGTGATAGTCGAGCACCGGCCGATCGTCCTGGTCGACGGTGCGTACCCGCAGCGCAGCGAGGCCGGTCGGCGCCCGCCCGGGTCGCGCCGAGGTGTCGCGCAACGCCACGACCTCGGTCGTGGTGCGCAGCGTGTCGCCGATCCGCGGGGCGCGCCGGAGCGCCAGGCCACGGTAGAACAGGTTCGCGATCACGCGTTGCGTGGCCAGCGTCGACTGGCCGATGGCCACGTCGCAGACGAGGCCCGGGTGGGCGATCGGCGGCTCGGCGCCGGTGACCTCCGCGCACAGGTGGGCGTCGAGGGCGAGCCGCAGACGGTCGCCGACGATCGATTGGTGCAGCGCGGCGTGCCCGGCGCTGAGCGTGAGCCCGGGCGCCTCGTCGAAGCACTGCCCGCGCTCGAGATCGTCGTACCACGGGCCCGCGACCTCGATCGGCGTGCCGCTCCTCACCGTGCCGGCTCCGGTCCGCGCCCGGCGCGGTGAAGCGTGCGCAGCGCCGCCAGCCGCACGGGCTCATCGAGCATCTCGCCGTTCAGCGAGACCGCGCCGTGGGCGCCGCCGGCGCCGGCGAGCGCCGCGAGCACCGCCTCCGCGCGCGCCACTTCGTCGGGGCCGGGCACGAACGCGCCGGCGAGGATCTCGATCTGGGCGGGGTGGATCGCCCACTTGGCATCGAAGCCGAGCTCGGCGCCGCGAGTCGCGGACGCCCGCAGGCCGTCGTGATCATCGATCCTCAGGTAGGGCCCGTCGACGGCGCGCAGCCCGGCGGCGCGCGCGCTCGCCACGACCGCATCCTGGACCGCGATCCAGCGGTCGAGGTCCGCCGCGCCCCGGGGTGAGCGGCCGAGCGACACCGCGAGGTCGGCGTAGCCGACGATGATCGCGGTGAGCCGCGGCGTGGCCGCGGCGATCTGATCGAGCGCCCGCAGGCCGGCCGCGGACTCCACCAGCGCCTGGACGGGGAGCGGCTGCGTGCGGCCTGCCGCGTGCTCGACTCCGTCGAGCAGGCGAGCGACGAACGCGAGGTCGCCGGCGCCCTGAACCTTCGGGATCACCACGCTGTCGGGCCGGCGCTCGGCGCTCCCGAGCGCGATCAGGTCGAGGTGGGCCCACGGCGTGCCGGGGGCGTTGGCCCGCACCGCGATCGCGGCGGCGCGAAACCCGCCGGTGCTCAGCGCCGCCAGCGCGAGCGCGCGGGCCTCATCCTTGCGCTCCGGCACGACCGCATCCTCGAGGTCGATCACGATCTCGCCCGCGTCGATCTCGCGCGCCTTGGCCAACATGCGCTCGGAGCTGGCGGGGACGACCAGGCATGCCGCAGAGGTGGAGGAGCTCACGTCCGCGCCGGATTATCCCCGCTGATCAAAGGGTGAATACGATCTTGCCGAACGTCTCGCCCCCGGCGAGCTGCTCGAGGCCCTGCCGGGCCTCGCGCAACGGGAGCACCGACTCGACCACCGGGCGCACGCCCGTCTCGGCACACAGCCGGATCAGACGCTCGAGCTCCTCGCGGGTGCCCATCGTGGAGCCGACGACCGAGAGCTGCTGGAAGAAGATCCGCGTCAGCTCCGCCGGCGGGGCGTCGCCGCTGGTGGCGCCGGAGATGACGACTGTGCCGCCGGGCTTGAGCGACTTGATCGAGTGCGACCAGGTCGCCGCGCCGACGGTCTCCATCACCGCGTCGACACGCTCGGGCAGCCGCTCGCCGGACTCGAAGGCGCGATCGGCGCCCAGCTCGAGTGCCCGGGCGCGCTTCTGGCCCGAGCGGCTGGTGATCCACACCCGCACGCCGGCTGCGGCGCCGAGGACGATCAGCGCCGTCGAGACGCCGCCACCCGCGCCCTGCACGAGCACGGTGCTGCCCGGGGTCGCCCCCGCGCGCGTGAACATCATCCGGTAGGCGGTCAGCCACGCCGTCGGCAGGCAGGCGGCCTCCTCGAAGGTGAGCTCCGGCGGCTTGCGCAGGACGTTGCGGCGCGGCACCACCACCCGTTCGGCGAACGTGCCCTGGTGGCGCTCGGAGAGGATCGACCGCGTCGGGTCGAAGGTCTCGTCGGCGCGCCACGCGTCGCTGGTGATCACGCTGTGGAGCACGACCTCGTTGCCGTCCTCGTCGATCCCGGCCGCGTCGCAGCCGAGGATCATCGGCAGCGCTTTCTCGCTCAGGCCGACGCCGCGCAGCGACCACAGGTCGTGGTGATTGAGCGAGGTCGCCTTGACGGTGACGATCGTCCAGCCCTCGGGCGCCTCGGGCTCCGGACGCTCTCCGAGCTCGAGTCCGGACAGCGGCTGCTCGGGATCGGTGCGGGAGACGTAGACGGCGAACACTGAGGCGCAGACCCTACCGGGAGGGTGCGATGATCGGGTGGTGGGACAGCCCTGCGTACACACGATCCGCGTCCGCTACGCCGAGTGCGACCGCCAGGACGTCGTCTTCAACCCGCACTACCTGGCCTACTTCGACATGTCGATGACGGAGCTGTTCCGCGCTGCCCTCGGCGGCTACGACGTGATGACCGAAGCGGGGGCTGACATCGTGTTGGCCCACGCCGAGCTGGGCTTCCACGGCTCGGCCCGGTTCGACGACGAGATCGAGCTGTCGGTCGGCGTGGCGCGCATGGGCGACTCGAGCCTCGTGTGCGAGCACCAGGTCAGGCGCGCCGGCGAGCTGCTCACGGCCGGCACCACCCGGCACGTGTTCGTCGACACCGACACGATGGACAAGCGCTCGATCCCCGGGTGGGTGCGGGAGGCGCTGGAGGGGTTCGTGGTGGCGGGGGCGTAGGGGTTGGGGGGTGCCGCCCTGCGACCTCGATGCACCAGATTCCAGCCGTGCTTATCTCGCCAAACTGCCCTCGGTTGGAGCTTCCTCGGCTATCTAAGCGCCGCTCAGGCGCTTACCTGCCCAAAGTCGCCGGCGGCGGCCCAGTTTGTCGACTTCTGCACCCCCGGAGAACCTCACCGCTCATCCCCTTTCCCAAGCCGCCGTTCTTCCGCCTCGCAGCGCCAGGACCCATGCGAAGATCGCCCTTCAACCCCACAGGGAGCGAGTGATGGCCTACAACCATGTCGATTTGCAGGACGTCGAGCCGGATCGGGGCGTCTTCTACAAGATGCGCCGGGTGCTCGGGGTGGAGGGATTCGGGATCAACTACATCGAGGTCCCGCCGGACGCCGAGGGGATGGAGCACGACGAGACGATGACCGGTCACGAGGAGGTGTACGTGATCCTCGACGGGTCGGGGACGATGCGGATCGGCGCCGACGAGGTGGCGCTCGTTCCGGGACGGTGGCTGCGCGTCGATGCGACCGAGCGGCGCCAGGTCGTAGGCGGTCCCGGCGGGATGAAGATGATCATGGTCGGCGGGACGCCGGGACGGCCGTTCGCGCCGCGAGACGGCCTGTGACGGACGGTCTCGAATCAAACCCCACAAAGGCAATTGACTTTTGGTAGTTTGCTCGTCCCGACCCTGACCAAGGAGTCCCGATGAGCACCACCGACGAGCTGCTGGTCAACAACGAGCGCTATGTCGCGTCGTTCGACAAGGGTGATCTGCCGCTGCCCCCCGGCAGGAAGATCGCCGTGCTGGCCTGCATGGATGCTCGTCTCAACGTGTACGGGGCGCTTGGCCTGCAGGAGGGCGACGCCCACGTGATCCGGAACGCCGGCGGCGTCGTCACCGACGACGAGATCCGGTCGCTGGCCATCTCGCAGCGCCTGTTGGGGACCGAGGAGATCATCCTCATCCACCACACCGACTGCGGGATGCTCACGTTCAAGGACGACGAGTTCAAGGCGGCGATCCAGGACGAGACCGGGATCAAGCCGGAGTGGGCGGCCGAGTCGTTCTCGGACCTCGACCAGGACGTGCGTCAGTCGATCGCCAGGATCAAGGCATCGCCGTTCATCCCCCGCCGGGACGCGGTCCGCGGCTTCGTCTACGAGGTCGAGACGGGGCGCCTGCGCGAGGTGGTCTGAACCTTCAGCTCTTCTCCGCGGCGGCGCCGAGGTCGGCGGCCACCGAGCGCCACAACGTGACGTGCACACTGGGCCGCACGCGCAACGACGTCGTCCCGGCCCGGCCGGTGGAGATCGCGTGGGTGGCGCTGGAGGTCGTGGCGAAGCGCTGCAGCGAGAGCCCCGCCGGCAGCGCGCGGCCGAGGCCGAGCGTGCTCGCGTACCAGATCTCCAACAGCGGGGTGCCCCGCACGTCGATCCTCACGAGCGCGCGCCGGCGCACCTCGTCGAGCACGGAGTGGGCGAGCGTGAGGATGATGCCCTCGCCGCCCGCGGCCGCGGCGATCGCCGCCGCGTGGCTGGTGTAGGCGGAGATATCGCTCGGCTCGAACCCGTTGCGGGCGAAGTAGAGCCCCGCGCCCGTCGTCGGGTCGAGCTCGGGCGGCCCGACCAGCCACCGCTCACCCCCCAGCACGGCGGGAGCGATGTCACGCCGTCCCGCGAGGCGATGACCGGGCGCCGCGACCACGATCAGGCGGCAGCGCAGGAACGGCACGGTGGCGATCGTGGCCGCGCGCTCGGGCGCCGGCTGGGGGCCGAGCGTGATGTCGGCACGACGGTGATCGAGCAGGTCGGCGAACGATTCACCCGGCACCGACTCGACCATGATCTCCGGGCTCGCGTCCCGGGCGCCGAAGGCGTCGATCAGCGGGCCGACGTGCTCGGCGACGATGTTGGTCGCCGCCACCTGGAGCAGCCGAGACTGGCCGGAGGATTCCTGCACCGACCGGCGCGCCTGCTCGGCGAGACCGAGGATCTCGGTCGCCAGGGCAGCCAGGCGCCGGCCGCCGCCGGTCAGCGCGATGCCGCGCCCCGCACGCACGAACAAGTCGTCGCCGAGCTCCCTGCGCAGGGCCGCGACGGCAACCGACACGGCGGGCTCGGTGACTTCGAGCTCCGCGGCCGCCGCCTTCACCGATCCCAGGCGCGCGACCAGCACGAAGGAATGCAACTGCGCGAGCGTCACTGGGCTAAGCGATCCCTTAAGTCTCGTTTGACGAGTTCAAGATAACACCGGCATGGTGCGGGGCAGGGAGGCGCCCGCGGACCCAGGCCGGCAGGCTTCTCTCCCCCCGGAGAGGGAAGGATGCATTGCAGGTCCCAGCGCCTTTCGAGTATGAGCGCGCGACGAGCGTCGATCACGCGCTCGATCTGCTGGCCGTGCTCGGCCCCGGTGCGCGCCTCCTGGCGGGCGGCCACTCGCTGCTCCCGATGATGAAGCTGCGCCTGGCCACGCCTGAATACCTGATCGACCTCGACGGACTGGCCGGCGAGCTCGGCTACATTCGGGAGCCCGGTCCGGACGGGCTCGGTGACGAGATCCGGATCGGCGCGCTCACCCGTCACCGGGAGCTGCTCGAGTCAGAGCTCCTGGCCCAGCGCCTGGCCATCTTCCCCGACGCCGAGCGCGTGATCGCCGACCCCGTGGTTCGCAACCGGGGCACGATCGGCGGCGCCCTGTGCCAGGCCGACCCGTCCGAGGATCTGAGCGCCGTCTGCGCGGCGGTCGGTGCCCGGATGGTGATCCGCGGGCTCGAGGGGCAGCGGGTCGTCGACATGCGCGAGTTCCACCGCGGGCCCTACCGCACCGCGGTCGATGACGGAGAGATGCTGGTCGAGATCCGCGTGCCGATTCGGCCGGCCGGCGGCAGCGCTTACGAGAAGGTCGGGCGCCGCGCCGGGGACTGGGCCGTCGCGGCGGCCGCGGCGTCGGTGTCGATCGCGGACGGGGCGATCGAGCAGGCCGGGATCGCGTTGACGGCGGTCGGTGCCGGCGTCACCTCGGCCGAGGCCGAGCAGCTCCTGGTCGGCCGGGCTCCGTCGGAGGGACTGTTCGGCGCGGCGGCGGAGCTCGCCGCCGCGGCCTGCTCGCCGGTTAGCGATCAGCGCGGGTCCGCGGATTACAAGCGCCACGCCGCCGGCGAGCTCGCCCGGCGGGCGCTGCGGCGGGCGACCGGTCGCGCACTGCGGGCGCAGGCCTGATGCACGTCACGCTGATGATCAACGGCGAGGAGGTGAGCCGCGTGGTGGAGCCGCGGATGCTGCTCGTGCATTTCATCCGCGACGAGCTCGGCCTGACCGGCACCCATTGGGGGTGTGACACCTCGAACTGCGGCACGTGCGTGGTGCTGATGGACGACGAGCCGGTGAAGTCGTGCACGGTGCTGGCGGCGACGGCGTCGGGGCACGAGATCCGCACGGTCGAGGGCCTCGAGGTGGACGGAGTGCTCGACCCGGTGCAGCAGGGCTTCACCGAGGAGCACGGCCTGCAGTGCGGCTTCTGCACCCCCGGGATGATGCTCACCGCGCGATGGCTGCTCGATCGCAACCCGGATCCGAGCGAGGCGGAGATCCGCGAGGCGATCTCCGGCCAGATCTGCCGCTGCACCGGCTACGCGACGATCGTGCGCTCGATTCAGTGGGCGGCGGGGCGACCACGCGACGAGACGGTGGACCGATGACCAGCACCGAACCGCGGCCGATCGGGTTCGGGCGCCTGCAGCGCAAGGAGGACGCGCGCTTCATCCGGGGTCAGGGGCGGTTCGTCGACGACATCACGCTGCCGGGCATGCTCCACGGCGCGGTCCTGCGCAGTCCGGTCGCCCACGCCCGGATCGTGTCGATCGACGCCTCCGCCGCGCTCGCTCACCCGAAGGTTGTCGCGGTGCTCACGGGCCGCGACATGGAGGCGCGCAACCTGGCCTGGATGCCGACCATGTCACACGACACGCAGGCGGTGCTCGCCACCGACAAGGTCCGCTTCCAGGGCCAGGAGGTCGCGTTCGTGATCGCCGAGGACCGCTACTCGGCCCGCGACGGCCTGGGCTTGATCGACGTCGAGTACGACTTGCTGCCCGCCGTGGTCAACGCACGCACAGCGCTCGATTCGGACCAGCCGGTGATCCGCGACGATCTCACGGGCAAGACCGACAACCACGTGTTCGACTGGGAGTCGGGCGACCGGGCGGCCACCGACCGGGCGTTCGCGCGCGCCGAGGTGGTGGTCGAGCAGGACATGCTCTACCCGCGTGTGCACCCGGCGCCGATGGAGACGTGCGGGGCGGTCGCCGACTTCGACCGCGTGAGCGGCAAGCTGACCCTGTGGTGCACGAGCCAGGCCCCGCACGCCCACCGGACGCTGTACGCACTCGCGTGCGGGTTGCCGGAGCACATGATCCGCGTGATCTCGCCCGACATCGGCGGAGGGTTCGGCAACAAGGTGCCCGTGTACCCCGGGTACCTCTGCGCGATCGTCGGGTCGATCGTGACCGGCAAGCCGGTCAAGTGGACGGAGGACCGCTCCGAGAACCTGATGTCGACCGGGTTCGCGCGGGACTACGTGATGAAGGGCGCGATCGCCGGCAGCCGGGACGGCAGCATCACGGCCCTGCGCGTGGACGTGATCGCCGACCACGGAGCGTTCAACGCGACGGCGCAGCCGTCCAAGTACCCGGCCGGATTCTTCAACGTGTTCACCGGCTCCTACGACCTCGAGGCGGCCCACTGTCACGTCCGCGGCGTGTACACCAACAAGGCGCCCGGCGGTGTCGCGTACGCGTGCTCGTTCCGGATAACCGAGGCCGTCTATCTGGTCGAGCGGATGGTCGACTGCCTGGCCCGGGAGCTCGGGATGGATCCGGCCGAGCTGCGGTTGAAGAACTTCATCGCGCCCGAGCAGTTCCCCTACGAGTCGAAGACGGGCTGGGTCTACGACTCCGGTGACTACGAGAGGGCGATGCGCAAGGCGCTGGCGATCGCCGGCTACGACGAGCTCCGACGCGAGCAGGCCGAGAGGCGCGACCGCGGTGAGTTGATGGGCATCGGGATCGGCTTCTTCACCGAGGCGGTCGGCGCCGGCCCACGCAAGCACATGGACATCATGGGTCTGGGAATGGCCGACGGCGCCGCGCTGCGGGTGTATCCGACCGGCAAGGCACAGCTGAGCATCAGCGTTCAGTCCCAGGGCCAGGGTCACGAGACCACGTTCGCCCAGATCGTCGCCGAGGAGCTCGGGATCCCGCCCGAGGACATCGATGTGGTGCACGGCGACACCGACACCACGCCCTACGGCCTCGGCACGTACGGCTCGCGCTCGACCCCGGTCAGCGGCGCGGCGGCGGCGTTGGTGGCGCGCAAGGTGCGTGAGCGTGCGCGCATGGTCGCCTCGGCGATGCTCGAGGTCTCGCCCGACGACCTCGTCTGGAGCAAGGGCCCACCCGCCCGCTGGCAGGTCAAGGGCGATCCCGAACAGGGCGTGACGATCCAGGACATCGCCATGGCCGCGCACGGATCGGTCGAGCTGCCGGAGGGCGTGGAGCCCGGACTGGACGCCGAGACCGTCTACAACCCGCCCAACCTGACCTTCCCGTTCGGCGCCTACATCTGTGTCGTCGACATCGACCCGGGCACCGCGCAGGTGACGGTGCGCCGGTTCATCGCGGTCGACGACTGCGGCACGCGGATCAACCCGATCATCATCGAGGGCCAGGTTCACGGCGGCCTCACCGACGGCGTCGGCATGGCGCTGATGGAGCTGATCGCCTTCGACGAGGAGGGCAACTGCCTCGGCGGCTCGCTGATGGACTACCTGATCCCGACCGCGATCGAGGTGCCCGACTGGGAGACCGACTTCACCGTCACGCCCTCGCCCCACCACCCGTTCGGCGCCAAGGGGATCGGCGAATCCGCCACCGTCGGCTCGCCGCCGGCGATCGTCAATGCCGTGGTCGATGCGCTGCAGCCGTATGGCGTGCGGCACATCGACATGCCGTGCACGCCGTCACGGGTGTGGGACGCGATGCGGGGACAGGGGACGCCGCCGCAATGATCCTGCCCGGCCACGTCCTCGGGATCCCGGTCGAGGAGACGCTGCTCGGCTTCGCTCCGGCCGGCGGCGTGGCGATCGGCGTCGGCGTGCTGTGGGCTAAGCGATCCCTTAACTCCTGGTTGACGCGGTGGCGCCCGCGGCGCGAGAGTTCGCTGCGACGCAGGGAGGAGAGGTCTGCGCGCCCGCGCCGGCATCTCCGTTTCAGGTCACGTGAGTGAGGGAGGAGAGAGGAATGACCAGACGGGCTGACGCTCGCGTTCTCGCGGCGCACGACGTGGTGCGCTCATGGTGATCGCGAGCTCCACCGGTTGGACGGTCGGGCTCGTGCTCGGCGTCGTGGTGATCGCCGTCGCCGCGCTGATCGTGATCACGATCGTGCTGCTGGCGATCCGAATCGCGCGGCAGGCAAAGACGGCCGAAGAGGCCGTGGAAGTCGTCCGCCAGCAGACCTCCGAGCTCGGCGGTGTGGCGCGGATCAACGACTCCGGCGTCCGGATCCTGCACTCCGCCCGCGCGCTGCGAAAGGTGGCGGTCGGAAAATGAGCCTCACCATCGCAACCATCTCCGGGCACACCTACTGGGCGATCGCGCTGGCCATCGGAGGCGTCGCCGCGGCCGTCGTGGCGATCCTGCTCACGCTGCTGGTCAAGTCGGTCGGCGACATCCAGCGGTCGGTCGACGGTCTGCTCGAGATCGCCGGAAACGTGTCGGCCAACACCGAGAACATCCCGCAGCTCGAGGCCACCGCGCCCGTGCTGGCGAAGATAGTGGAGGAAGCTGTGGTCCAAGACGGCTACATGAACGCCCTCACCGATGGGTTCGGTGCCGCATGAGCAGCACCCACGCCCTCGTCCTCATCAGCGTCGTGCTCGCGGTCGCGGTCGTCGTGGTCCTGGCCGTCGCGCTGATCCTCATCCGTCAGGGCCTGGCCTCGATCTCGCAGGGCCTGGCGACGCTCTCGGCCGCGCTCTCCGGCGTGGAGTCACAGCATCTGCGCCCGCTCGAGGGAGCGGTCACGGCCATCAACGCGCAGTTCGACATCATCCTCGGCGCGATGCCGGGGATCGCGCGCAAAGCGTCGATCGTCGCCGAGAGGAGGCCGAAATGATCCTCTGGTGGATCGGGGACATGGTGCTCCTGGTGGTGATCCTGCCGGTCGTCGTCTATCTGCTCAAGGGCGTGCTCGACGCGGCCAAGAGCATCGTTCCGAGCGTCGATGAGATCGCGAAGACGGCCCGCGCGGGGTCGAAGGATCTCGACGCCGCGGCGCTGCTGCTGACGACGCAGGACGAGGTCAAGCAGACGGTCGCGGTGGTCGCCGACTACGGCGGCTCGCTCGACGTGATCCTCGACGACGCCCGATAGGAGAGACCATGGCCGTTTATGCACTTGCAGCAGCGGGCGCGGTGACGATCGTCGCCGTCGCGCTGATCGTTCTCGCCCTCGTCTTCTACCTCGTCTCGACGATCGTGGCGCTGCGCAAGATCACCGCCGGCCTCGACGAGGTGATCGCCGGCGTGGGTGAGATCGTGGAGAAGAGCGCGCCGGTGAACGGCGTCGTGACGACGATCAACGAGCAGCTCGACGCCGGCGTCGAGCTGCTCGAGGGCCTGCTGGTGAAGAAGGCGGGCATGGCGGACGCCCTCGGCCTCGTCGACGGGCTCTACCCCGGCGCCGCCGCGGCCGGGTTCCGGGCCTTCCCCGACAGCACCACGACGGAGGTACCGCGGATCGGGGAGGTCTATACGCTCGGCACGCTGACGCTGGCCCGCCTGGGCCGGGAGGCGCCGATCGCGGCGGCGAGCCCGGAGGGCCCGGTGCTGCGCAACCCGGCGTACGGGAGCGCGGCGGCGCGAGGGCTGTATCCCGAGGTGCGCCAGACCCACCCGGCGTCGCTGCCCAAGTCGCCGGTCATCGGGACCGGCGCGCCGGTGCAGTACGAGCAGCGTGAGGACATCGGGGCGCCGCGCAAGCGGCTCCCGGGCCGCACGGTCCTCGCCGAGCCGCACCCGGAAGGAGCCGGCGGCTCGGGCTCCGGCGCCCCGGGCTCCGGCGGAGAGCCGGAGCAGGGCAACGGATCCCCCGACGAGACGATTCGCTGGACTCGCGGCGGCGAACGCGAGTGATTCGCCGCCGATCGATGAAAGGAGCACGTTTTGCAGACCCCCGCGTCATTTGAGTACGAGCGAGCGACCAGCGTCGAGGGCGCCATTGCATCGCTTGGGCGGCTCGGCTCCGAGGCGCGAATCATCGCCGGCGGGCACAGCCTGCTGCCGATGATGAAGCTGCGGCTGGCCAGCCCCGAGCACCTGATCGACATCAACGACCTCACGGAGCTGGACTTCATACGCGAGGAGGGCGACGAGATCCGGATCGGCGCACTCACCCGGCACGTCGAGCTGCTCACGTCCGAGCTGCTGGCCACGCACTTCCCCCTGTTCCGCGACGCCGAGCAGGTGATCGCCGATCCGGTCGTTCGCAACCGCGGCACGATCGGCGGCTCGCTGTGCCAGGCCGACGCGGCCGAGGACCTGTCGGCCGTGTGCTCGGCCGCCAAGGCGAAGGTCGTGATCCGCGGCGCCGACGGCGAGCGGGTGGTCGGGATGGAGGACTTCCACGTCGGCCCGTACATGACCGCCGTCGGAGCGGGTGAGATGCTCACGGAGGTCCGCCTCCCGGTGCGGCCGGGGGCCGGCAGTGCGCACGAGAAGGTCGAGCGGCGCGCCGGCGACTGGGCGATCGCGGCCGCGTCGGCGGCGGTGTGGGTCGACGGCGGCACGATCGCCGACGTCGGGATCGCGCTCAGCGCGGTCGGGCTCACGACGATCCATCTCACGCGGGCCGAGGAGCTCCTGCGGGGCAAGCCGCCCTCGGAGGACCTGTTCGTCGAGGCCGGCGAGATCGCCTCCGCCGACTGCTCGCCGGGCGCCGACGGCCGCGGGCCGATCGACTACAAGCGCCACCTCGCCGGGATTCTCACCCGGCGCGCGCTCACCCGCGCGATATCACGCGCCCTGCACCAGGAGGCCTGAGCACATGCAAGTCACGATCACGATCAACGGCGAGCCGGTCTCCCGCGACGTCGAGCCGCGCCAGCTGCTGGTGCACTTCATCCGCGATACGGAGGGCCTGACCGGCACGCACTGGGGCTGCGACACGTCGAACTGCGGCGCCTGCGTGGTGCTGATGGACGGCAAGCCCGTGAAGTCCTGCACCACCCTGGCGGTGATGTGCGAGGGCCACGAGATCCGCACGGTCGAATCGCTGGAGGTCGACGGCCGGCTCGATCCGATCCAGCAGGGTTTCCACGAGCGGCACGCGCTCCAGTGCGGGTTCTGCACGCCGGGGATGCTGATGACGGCGCGAGCGCTCCTCGACGAGAGGGCGGGTGGGCCTCCATTGACCGAGCACGAGATCCGCACCGCCATCTCCGGGGGGATCTGTCGCTGCACCGGCTACAAGAACATCGTCAGCGCCGTCCAATGGGCCGCCGAGCACCAAGCCGGCGTGAAACAGGAGGCGTGAGCATGGCCGTTACCGAGAACCTGCCCAGCCAGACCACCGAGCGGCCGATCGGCTTCGGGCGGCTCAAGCGCAAGGAGGACGAGCGCTTCATCCGCGGCAAGGGCACCTACCTGGACGACATCCGCCTGCCGGGCATGGTCCACGGCGCCATCCTCCGCAGCCCGTACGCCCACGCAAAGATCGTGTCGATCGACACCGCGCGGGCGCTGGCGCATCCGAACGTGGCGGCGGTGGTCACGGCCAAGGACCTCGAGACGCTCGGCCTGGCTTGGATGCCGACGATCTCCTACGACACGCAGGCCGTGCTGGCCGGCGACAAGGTCCGCTTCCAGGGCCAGGAGGTCGCGTTCGTGATCGCGACCGACGAGTACTCGGCCAACGATGCGCTCGAGCTGATCGACGTCGAGTACGAGCCCCTGCCGGCGATCGTCAACGCCCGCAAGGCGCTCGATCCCGACGCCCCGCTGATCCGCGACGACAAGGTCGGGCAGAGCGACAACCTGGCCAGCCCGACGTGGGAGGCGGGCGACGGGGCGGCGACCGATCGCGCCTTTGCCGAGGCCGACACGATCGTCTCGCGCGACATCATCTACCCGCGCTGCCACCCGGCGCCGCTGGAGACGTGCGGGATGATCGCCGACTTCAACCCGGAGACCGGTCAGCTCGACATCTACAACGGGAACCAGGCCCCCCACGCGCACCGCACCGTGTACGCGCACGTGGCCGGACTGGCCGAGCACATGATCCGGATCCGCTGCGGGGACATCGGCGGCGGTTTCGGCAACAAGGTCCCGATTTATCCCGGGTACGTGTGCGCGATCGCCGGGTCGATCGTCGCCGGCGTGCCGGTCAAGTGGGTCGAGAACCGCTCGGAGAACCTGATGTCGACGGGGTTCGCCCGCGACTACGTGATGCACGCCGACATGTGCTCCAAGGACGGCAAGATCACCGGCCTGCGGGTCGACGTGATCGCCGATCACGGAGCATTCGACTCGACGGCGCAGCCGACCAAGTTCCCGGCCGGGTTCTTCCACATCGTGTGCGGCTCCTACGACCTCGACGCGTCGCACGTCAAGGTCAAGGCGGTCTACACGAACAAGGCGCCCGGAGGCGTGGCCTACCGCTGCTCGTTCCGGATCACCGAGGCCGTGTACCTGGTAGAGCGCATGGTCGATGCGCTGGCCCTGGAGATGAAGGTGGACCCGATCGAGCTGCGGATGCGCAGCTTCATCGCCCCCGAGCAGTTCCCCTACGAGACGACCACCGGCTGGACCTACGACTCGGGGAACTACGCTGAGACGATGCGTGTCGCGATGGACATCGCGGGCTACGAGGACCTCCGCCGCGAGCAGGCGGAGAAGCGCGCCCGCGGCGAGCTGATGGGCGTCGGCGTGGCGTTCTTCACCGAGGGCGTCGGCGCCGGCCCGCGCAAGCACATGGACATCCTCGGGCTGGCCATGAACGACGGCGCCGACCTCCGCGTGCACCCGTCCGGCCAGGCCGTGGTGAGCATCAGCGCCCAGACCCAGGGTCAGGGCCACGAGACGACGTTCGCCCAGATCGTGGCCGAGGAGCTGGGGATCCCGCCCGAGGACGTCCAGGTGCGCCACGGCGACACCGACCGCTCCCCGTACGGGCTCGGCACCTACGGCAGTCGCTCGACACCGGTGTCCGGCGCGGCCGTCGCGGTCGTCTCCCGCAAGGTGCGCGACAAGGCGCGCCTGATCGCGGCGACGATGCTCGAGACCCGGCCCGAGGATCTCACCTGGGAGAAGGGGCGCTGGTTCGTCAAGGGCGATCCCGAGAAGGGCGCGCTGATCGAGGACATCGCGCTGCGGGCCTACAGCGGCGAGGCGATGCCCGAGGGCATGGAGGGCGGTCTCGACGCGCAGGTGATCTACGACCCGCCGAACCTCACCTACCCCTACGGCGCCTATATCGCCGTCGTTGACATCGACCCCGACACGGCTCAGGTCACGGTACGTCGCTTCATCGCGGTGGACGACTGCGGCGTGCGGATCAACCCGATGGTCGTCGACGGCCAGATCCACGGCGGCCTCGCCGAAGGGGTGGGCATCGCGCTGATGGAGGTGATCACGTTCGACGAGGAGGGCAACTGCCTCAACTCCTCGTTCATGGACTACCTGATCCCGACCGCGCTCGAGTGTCCCGACTTCGAGCTCGGCGAGACGGTCACGCCGTGCCCGCATCACCCGCTCGGAGCCAAGGGCGTCGGCGAATCGCCGAACGTGGGCTCGCCGCCGGCGATCGTCAACGCGATCATCGACGCGCTGCACGAGACCCACGGCGTCGACCACGTCGACATGCCGTGCACCCCGGCGCGCGTCTGGGCCGCGATGCAGGGCCGTCCTGAGCCGCCGCAATGATCACCGACGCGGTCACTCGCCGGGCCAAGGCGCTCCGCGCCCAGAGCGAGCCGTTCGTGACGGCGACCGTGGTGCGGGCGCAGCGGCCGACGAGCGTGCGCGCCGGGAGCGTCGCGATCGTGCTCGGCGACGGCACGATCGAGGGCTTCATCGGCGGCGTCTGCGCCGAGCAGAGCGTGCGCGTCTACTCGCTCAAGGCCCTCGCGAGCGGAGAGCCGGTGCTGCTGCGAATCCTCCCTGACGTCGACGAGACGGAAGCGGGAATCGAAGGGCACGAGGTGCCCAGCGAGGAGGGATCGGTGACGGTCAAGAACCCGTGCCTGTCAGGCGGCGCGATCGAGGTGTTCATCGAGCCGGTGCTTCCCGCCCCCCGCGTGCTCGTCGTCGGCGAGACGCCGATCGCCGGGGCGCTCATGCAGCTCGGCTCCGAGCTCGGCCTCGACGTCGTGGCAGTCGACGGCGGCACCCCCGAGCCCGCGTCGGGCGACCTCGCGCTCGTGGTGGCGGCCCATGGCCGGGACGAGCTCCACACGCTGCGGCGGGCGCTCGAGGCAGGGGTGCCGTACGTGGGCCTCGTGGCCAGCCGCAAGCGCGGCGAGGGCGTGATCGCCGAGCTGCGCGGCGACGGAGTCCCCGACGAGCTGCTCGCGTCGATTGAGGTGCCGGCCGGGATCTCGATCGGGGCCCAGACGCCGCCCGAGATCGCGGTCTCCATTCTGGCCCGGGTGGTGGCCGTGCGCCGGCGTGGGCCCGCGCCGCTGGAGGCCGGAGCGCCGGAGGGCGGCTTCGCGATCCATCGCGCGGCTCCGGCTGGGTCCGCGGCCGCGCCGCAGACGAGCGCCCCACGACCGGCCCCGCCGGCACTGGCCGTGGACCCGATCTGCGGCATGACGGTGGCGGCGGTGCCGGCGACGCCGTCGCTCCAGTACAACGGCGAGACCGTCTACTTCTGCTGCGAGGGCTGCAGGTCCAAGTTCGAGGCGCAGCACGAGCATGCCGGCGTCTCCGACTAGCGGGGATGCGTTCGTGACCGGGCTGGTGCTCGGTGCCGGGAGATCGGCCCGGCTCGGCGCGCCCAAGCAACTGCTCCCCTATCGCGACGGCACGCTTCTCGGCCACGTCGTCGGCGTCGCGCGGGCCTGCCGGTTCGATCAGCTCCTGGTGGCGATCGGCGGGGCCGCCCACGATGTCCGCGCGCAGGTCGACCTGAGCGGGGCCGAAGTTGTGGTCAACGACGCCTACGGCGAAGGCTGCTCGTCGTCGATCGCGGCGGCGCTCGGTGCCGTGCACGAGGACAGCGAGGTGCTGGTGCTGATGCTCGGTGACCAGCCGGGCGTGACACCGGAGACGATCTCGGCGCTGCTCGCCGGTCGCCGCGACGCTCCGCTGGCGCTGTGCGCCTACGACGACGGGCGCGGTCATCCGATCGCGTTCACGCGCAGCGTGTTCGCCGACCTCGCCGATCTGCACGGCGACAAGGGAGTGTGGCGGCTGCTCGACCGGCGCGCCGGCGACGTGGTCGAGGTCCCGATCGCGGGCCGGGTCCCGCGCGACGTCGACACGGCCGAGGATTACGAGGCCGTGTTGGCCGAGGCCGACGGAGTCCGGAGCCCGGCATGAGCCCGCGCGAGGTGACGGGGGAGGCGGCGGGCGAGGTCCGCCACCTCGTCCCGGACGTCGAGACGCTGGCGCGGCGCCTCTCCGAGGTCGACTATCTCGTCGACGAGGGGCTCGCGACGTCGATGTTCCTCAGCCTGCGGCTGCCGCAGCCGCTCCTGCTCGAGGGCGAGGCGGGCGTCGGCAAGACCGAGGCGGCCAAGGCGCTGGCACAGGTCCTCGACACGCCGCTGATCCGGCTGCAGTGCTACGAGGGGATCGACGCCGCCGAGGCGCTGTACGAATGGAACTACCCACGCCAGCTGCTCAGCATCCGGCTGGCCGACGCGGGTGGCACGGAGCTCGAGGAGGCCGACCTGTTCGGCCCCGATTATCTGATCCGCCGTCCGCTGCTGCGCGCACTCGAGCACCCGGGTCCGCGACCCGCCGTGCTGCTGATCGACGAGATCGACCGCGCCGACGACGACTTCGAGGCGTTCCTGCTCGAGCTGCTGGCCGAGGCGAGCGTGACCATCCCGGAGCTCGGAACCGTCCGCGCCACGCATCCGCCGGCCATCGTGCTGACCTCGAACCGGACGCGCGACCTGCACGACGCCGTCAAGCGGCGCTGCCTGTATCAGTGGATCGACTACCCGACCCGCCGGCGCGAGGTGGAGATCATCCGGCGCCGCGTCAAGGGTTCCTCGGAGACGCTCGCCGTCCAGGTGGCCGATGCCGTTGCGCGGATGCGCGACAGCGACGTCCAGAAGCCGCCGGGGATCGCCGAGGCGATCGACTGGGTGGCCGCACTCCGATTGCTGGGGGTCGAGCAGCTCGATGCGGAGACGGTCGAGCTCACCCTCGGCTCGGTGCTCAAGTACAGCGAGGATCAGGACGTCGTCCGCGCGGCGGGCCTCGAGCAGCTGGTGGGAAGCGGTGAGTGACACGCGGGGAGCCGGCGAGACGTTCACGGTCCGCACGCTCGAGCTCGACCTGCCGGCGCTCGTGGGAGCGCTGAGCCGGCGCCTGCACGAGGCCGGCCTACCCGTCAACCCTGAGCGCGCGGTGCACTTCGCGCAGGCGCTGACGCTGGTCGAGCCGATCACGCGCCGCCGGCTGTACTGGACGGCGCGTGCCGTGTTCGTCTCCGACTCGGCGCAGGTGCCGGCCTTCGATGCCGTCTTCTTCTCCGTGTTCGGCCGTCAATCGGAGGGCGACGAATTCGAGCCCGAGGACGTGCAGACGGTCACCGCGCCGCCGGACGAGCGGCCGCGCGGCCGGCACCACACGTCGCCCCGGGCCGAGCAGGTTCTCGGCGCCGGGCTCTCCTCCTCGCAGCCGGCACGTGGCGATCAGGACGATGAGCGTCGCGCGGTCGAGGTTCCGGTGGCGATGGCCAGCGACGAGGAGCGCCTGCGCCACAAGAGCTTCGACGCGCTCGAGGCGGATGAGCTCGCCCAGCTCTACCGGCTGATGTCGCGGATCGAGCTCGCCACGCCGGTGCGCCGGACCCGGCGCCGCAAGCGCGGGCGCCGAGGCGAGCACGTCGACCTGCGGGCGACGCTGCGCTCGAGCCTGCGCACCGCCGGGGACCCGATCCGGCTGGCGCGCCGGCGGCGGCGCATCGTGCTCCGGCGCCTGGTGCTGCTGTGCGACATCTCGGGCTCGATGGAGCCCTACGCGCGCGCCTATCTGCAGTTCCTGACCTGTGCGGCCGGGAGCGCGCAGAACGCGGAGATCTTCGTGTTCGCCACCCGCCTCACGCGTCTGACCCGCGCGCTCCATTCCCGTCACCCCGAGCGCGCGATCCAGCGCGCCGCGGCGACCGCGCCGGACTGGTCCAGCGGGACCCGGATCGGCGACGCGCTGAAGGCGTTCAACGATCGTCACGGACGGCGGGGCCTGGCGCGCGGGGCGGTGATCGTGATCCTTTCGGACGGCTGGGAGCGCGGCGATCCCGAGCTCGTCGGGCGCGAGATGGATCGCCTCGCGAGGCTCGCGCACCGCATCGTGTGGGTCAACCCACGCGTGAGCGCGAGTGGGTTCTCGGTCCAGGCCGGCGGCATGGTGGCGGCGTTGCCGCACATCGACGCGCTCGTGAGCGGGCACAGCCTCGAGGCTCTGGGCGAGGTCATCGACGCGATCGGCGCGGAGTCCTCGGAGCGGCCGGAGGCGCCCAGCCCGCCGCCGACCGCCGCGGACGGCGACGAGGAGCCGTGGGCCAACGCCACGCCGGTGCCGGGGAGCTCGGTGGCGATGCCGAGCGGGTACGGCCCGAGCCGCGGCAACACCACCCCGGGTTGGGGTGGGCGATGAGGGCAAACGAGAAGCGAAGGCAGGTTCGGAGATGAGCGAGGTCTCGACCAAGATCTGCATCTATCCCGGGTGCGAGCGACCCGCGGTGCCTCCGCACCCGCTGGGCGGCCCGCAGCCGGCGTTCTGCGACCTGGAGGAGCACAACGCCCTGCGGGCTCATCAGGAGCGCCGGCGGCTCGTGGGCGAAAGCGCACCGAAGGCCGGGCGCGAGCAGTGATGATCACTACCGAGGAGAAACCAGCCGTGGCTAACGAGGCTTACCGAGCAGTCTTTCTGCGTGTGCACCCGACCGGCAAGATGGTGCTCAGCCTGACTACCGAATCCGACGGCCAGGAGCCGCAGTACGCGCAGCTCGTGGCCCGCGAGCTCGGTGTCCCCGCGCTCGACGTCAAGGTGGTCCCGGCGGATACCGACCGGTTCGGGATCGGCCACGGCTACAACACGACTCCGTCCGACGGCACCTCGGCCGCGATCGCCAGCGCCACCGGCAAGATCCTGGCCAAGGCGCAATTGCTCGCCGGCATGGCACTGGACACATCGCCCGATGCGCTGAATTGGGCCGGCGGCGCCTTCGTCAGCGCCAACGGCGGCGACCCCACGCAGGTCAAGACGATCGAGGACATCGCACTCTACGCCCACGGCAGCGGCGCGCTGCCTCCGGGCGTCGAGGGCGGGCTCGATGCGCAGACGGTCTACCGGGACTGAGCCCGCGGCGGCCTGGTGGGGTTAGAAGCGGTGCAGCGGCAGATAGCCGACCTCGGTGCCGAGAGGCAGCTCGCCGGTGCCGGAGGGGATCAGCGCGAGTCCGTCGGCCTGTGCCGTGATCGCGATCTGATGCGACTGCTGTCCCCGCACGGGCGCGAGCACCGCCCCGAGTCCGTCGCCGGTCACGCGCACGCGGATCAGGTCGTCGCGCTCGGGGTTCCGCGGCACTGCCGTGCCGAGCCGGGCGGCGCTCCAGGCCGGTCGCAGCACCGGGGCGCCCTGCATCGCGAGCAGGGCCGGTCGCACGAACAGCTCGAAGCAGACGAGCGTGGAGACGGGGTTGCCCGGCAGCCCGAACACGAGCGTCGAGGAGCGCACGCCGAAGGCGAGCGGCTTGCCGGGACGCAGGGCCACGCGCCAGAACACCTCGCGCACGCCGAGCTCGTCCCCGACGCTGCGCACGAGGTCGTGCGCGCCCATCGACACGCCGCCGGAGCTGATCACCACGTCGTTTTCGAGCGCGCGCTCGAGCGCCGCGCGGTGGGCCTCCGGGGTATCGGCCGCGGCCGGGACGGGATGGACGCTCGCGCCGGTCGTCGCGAGCGCGGCGCTCAGCATCGGGCCGTTGGCGTCGAAGATCTCTCCATCGTGCAGGCGCTCCCCGGGAGGGCGCAGCTCGCTGCCGGTGGTGAGGACGGCGACCCGGGGCCGGCGGCGGCAGGGAACCGCGCCGAGCCCGACGGCCGCGACGGCCCCGATCTGGGCCGGCCCGAGTCGCGTCCCCGCGCTCAGGAGTGGGTCGCCGTGCGCGATGTCGCTGCCCGCCACGCGCACGAACGCCCCCGGCTCGACCGCCGCGTCGACCACGATCCGGCCGTCTGTGTCACCGCGGACATCCTCGACCGGCACCACGGCGTCGGCGTCGGGCGGGACCACGGACCCGGTGGAGATGACCACCGCCTCGCCTTCGCCCAGCGCGCCCCGATAGGGGGAGCCGGCCGCCGACTCGCCGACGACGCTGAGCCGGTCCGGGGTATCGGCCGCCCGCACGGCGTAGCCGTCCATGGCCGAGCTGGCGAACGGCGGCAGGTCGATCCCCGCGTGCAGGTCCTCGGCCAGGAAGCGCCCATAGGCGTCCCCGAGCGCCACGGTCTCCGTCGCCAGCTCGCCGGTGTGTGCGGCGACGCGCTCGAGCGCCTCGTCGATCGAGAGGGGGGTTCGCTGTGAGCGCGCCGCGGCCACGATCCGCAGCTCAGCGTGCCGGCAGCGGAGCGTCGATCGAGACCTCGACGTCGTCGAGCACCTTGAGCGCGCCGAACAGGGCCGAGTACGGCTTGATGCCCCACATGCTCTGCGTGACGGTGGCGCTGCCGGCGAGGCGGCCGCCGTCGTCGGTGAGCTCGAAGGAGATCGGGTGGGCGACGCCCATCAGCTCGAGCTCGCCCTGGAGCTTGATTCGCCCGTCGACTGACTCCACCTCGCTCGAGCGGAACTTGACGTCCGTCCGCTTGAGAACCTCGTCGTCGATCGTCGTGCGGATGCTCGCCTTGTCGTCCTCGCCGAGTGATTGCAGCCCGCCCGTCCCCTCCTGCACGCGGAGTGAGCTGCCGTCGGCGTCGAGCGACAGGCTGGACTCTGCCGGCGTTGCGCCGAGCTGGAGCGTGGCCTGCCACGACGTGACGTGGACGAGGAGATCGTGGCCCGCCTTGGCCGCCGCGCCCCCGCGCTTGGTCCTGATCGCCAGTGTCGCGCTGTCAGGCCCGAACTTGTGGATTCCCGCTTCGAGTGTCATTCCGTCATTCTGACCGAGGAGGCAACGTATGGCCGTAGACCTGGATCATCCGTTCACGACCGCGAAGTCGATGGACGAGAACTGGGCGGCGATTCTCGACCTCGAGCGCGTCGTCCCCGCGGTCGAAGGTGGCCGTGTGATCGAGAAGACCGGACCCAACTCGGCCAAGGCCGAGATCAAGGTCAAGATGGGCGCGATGTCGATGACCTTCACCGGCACCGTCGAGGTCACGGAGCAGGACGAGGCCGATCACCGCGCGGTGATCACCGTGAAGTCGAGGGAGGCCGGCGGGCAGGGCCACGCCAACGCCAACGTCACCGTCGCGCTCAACGACGGCGGCGGCACGATCCACACCTCGGCCCAGATCACGGGCAAGGCGGCATCGATGGGCGAGGGCGTGATGGTCGGCGTGCTCGACGCCCTGATCACGGACTTCACCGGCAAGCTGGGCCAGATCTGACGACGAGGCTGCGCGGGTGACTAGCCTGGTGATCGGGTCCCGATCGCGCCCCGGAACGCGGAAGGAGCAGACGGTATGAAGGACGTTGTCGAGCGGGTCGATGAGTGGGTCGGGCGCGGTGATCGCGTCGCGCTGGCCACGGTGATCTCGGTCAAGCGCTCGGCGCCGCGGCCGCCGGGCGCCAAGATGGCGATCAACGACCGCGGCGAGGTGTTCGGCGCGGTGTCGGGCGGCTGCGTCGAGGGCGCCGTGATCGAGGTGGCCGAGGGCGTGCTGGCCGGCGGTGAGCCGCAGCTGCTCCACTACGGCATTCCGAACAGCGATGCGTGGGACGTCGGCCTGCCGTGCGGCGGGGAGATCGACGTGTGGGTGGAGCGGTACGAGCCGTGAGCGTCCAGGGGTCCTTTGCCGCGATCGCTCGCGAGGACGGCCGGGCCGCGCTCGTCACCGCGGTCAGCGGTCCGCGCGCCGGCAAGCGCATGCTCGTGCGCGCCGACGGCGGCCGGGAGGGAACGCTCGGAGACGAAGCGCTCGACGCCGATGCCGCCGCCCGGGCCGAGGAGCTGATGTGGGAGGAGCGCTCCGAGCGGCGCGGCGATCTGTTCTTCGACGTGACGGCGCCGGCGCCGCGGCTGCTGATCTTTGGCGCGGTCGAGTACGCGACCCACCTCGCCCACCTGGCCCGCGTGACCGGATGGAGCCCATACGTGATCGATCCGCGGGCCCGGTTCGCGACCGGCGAGCGGTTCCCGGACGCGATTGAGGTGATCGCGGCGTGGCCGGAGGCGGCGGTGGAGCAGCTCGGGGGAATCGATCGCGCCACCTACCTGGCGATCCTGACCCACGACCCCAAGATCGATGACGAAGTCCTGAAGCTGGCGCTGAGCACCGAGCCGGCGTACATCGGCGCGATGGGCTCGCGGGACGCCCAGGCCGAGCGCCGCGAGCGGCTGCTGGCGGCGGGCGTTCCGGAGGACGACCTGGCCCGGATCAGCGCGCCCGTGGGGCTCGACCTCGGGGCGCTCCATGCCGCCGAGACGGCGCTGTCGATCATGGCCGAACTGGTCGCGGTTCGCTACGGCCGCGAGGGCGGGCGCCTGTCACGCCGCAACGGCGGACGTATCCACTAGTCACGGGGGAAGCGGATGGCGAACATCACGATGAGGGAGATCCGCGAGGGCGAGGTGCCCTTCGACGGCGGCACGGCGGTCCAGGAGGACCCCGACCGGCCCGTGTTCCGCGGCAACGGCCCTGACGACTACGTATGTGTCTCGTGCGGCAACGTGCTCGCGGCGTCGATGCAGCCGATGCAGATGACCTTCAAGGTGCGCGTGCGCTGCGGCCGCTGCTCGACCGTCAACGTGGCGGTCACCGAGGAGCCGCCGCCGCGTCCGGCGGCCCGGCCCCGGCCTCGGCCCCGCGTCTGAGCGCCAAGCGCGGCGAAGCTCCTCGTAGGCTGGTGGGCCACAGGCACCGGAGGAGAGGAGAGACGATGGATGATCGCGCCGGCCGTGCCCAGCGCTTCCTGGAGCTGCACCGCTCGGAGGCGCCGCTGCTGCTGCCGAATCCCTGGGATGTCGGTTCCGCCGTGCTGCTCGCGTCGTTGGGCTTCAAGGCGCTGGCGACCACCAGCAGCGGCTTCGCCGCCACGCTCGGCCGACTCGACGGCTCGGTGACCCGCGACGAGGCGATCTCCCACGCCGCGACGATCGTGGCCAGCACGGCGCTGCCGGTCTCGGCCGATCTCGAGAACGGCTTCGCCGACGACCCCGAGGAGGTCGCCGAGACCGTCCGGATGGCGGTGGAGGTCGGGCTCGCCGGCTGCTCGATCGAGGACACGATCGCCCGCCTGCGCTGCTACCAGGAGGCGGGAGCCGATGTGCTCTACGCGCCGGGTCTCACCGATCTGGCGCAGATCCGGGAGCTCGTGGCCTCGGTTGAGCGTCCCGTCAACGTGCTCGCGCTTCCGAGCGCGCCGACGGTCGGAGAGCTGGTCGGCGCGGGGGTCAGCCGCGTGTCGGTCGGTGGCGCCTTCGCCTTCGCCGCGCTCGGCGCGGTCGTGGAGGCCGCACGCGAGCTGCAGGAGCGCGGGACGTACACATTCTGGGAGCACGCCCGGCCGGGTAGCAGGAGTGCGAAGGCTGCGTTCACAAATGCGGCCTCGTCCAATCCATGAGGAGAGAGATGTCACGCATCGTCCGCCCCACCCGGCCGGTGGCCCTCGCCGTCGATCAAGCGCAACGCGATCCCCAACGCGAGCTGGGGCCTGCACCTGGTCGACGCCAACATCGCGCTTGGCAACCTGGTCTCGATCGTCGGCACCGAGGCGACCGCGTTCGCCAAGCGGGCGTCCGGGGGGCGTAAGGGGTAGCCGCCGTCTATGGTGGGCGGCCGTAATGGCCGCCCGCTCCGACATTCGCAATATCGCCATCGTCGCCCACGTCGATCACGGCAAGACGACGCTGGTCGACGCGCTCCTGTGGCAGTCCGGTGCCTTCCGCGCCAATCAGGATGTGGCCGATCGGGTGCTCGACTCGATGGATCTCGAGCGCGAGAAGGGCATCACGATCCTGGCCAAGAACACCGCGGTCCGGTATGCGGGCGTGAAGCTGAACATCGTCGACACGCCCGGGCACGCAGACTTCGGCGGCGAGGTCGAGCGCGGCTTGACGATGGTCGACGGCGTGCTGCTGCTCGTCGACGCGAGCGAGGGCCCGCTGCCGCAGACACGCTTCGTGCTGCGCAAGGCGCTGGAGGCTCGGCTGCCGGTGATCCTCGTGATCAACAAGGTCGACCGTCCCGACGCTCGCATCGGCGAGGTGGTGGACGAGGTCTACGAGCTGTTCCTCGACCTCGACGCCGACGAGTCCCAGATCGAGTTCCCGATCGTCTACACCAACGCCAGGGCCGGGTGGGCATCGCTCCAGGAGGGCGCCGAGGGCACCGATCTGCAGCCGCTGCTCGAGCTGTTGCTCGCGCACGTGCCGCCGCCCGAGTACGACCCCGGGCACCCCTTCCAGGCTCACGTGACCAACCTCGATGCCTCCCCGTACGTCGGGCGCCTGGCCATCTGCCGGATCCGTCACGGGGCCATCCGGCGGGGTCAGACGGTGGCCTGGTGCCGGGCCGACGGCGAGGTGGAGCGGGTCAAGGTGACCGAGCTCTACGTCACCGAGGCGCTCGATCGGGTCGACGCCGAGGAGGCGGCCGCGGGCGAGATCATCGCGGTGGCGGGGATTCCGGAGATCACGATCGGGGAGACGCTCGCCGACGCCGACGATCCCCGTCCGCTGCCGGTGATCACCGTCGATGAGCCGTCGCTGTCGGTGACGATCGGGATCAACTCCTCGCCGCTCGCGGGCCAGGACGGCGACAAGCTGACCGCCAGCCAGCTCAAGGCCCGGCTCGATCGCGAGCTGGTCGGCAACGTGTCACTGCGCGTGCACCCGACCGAGCGACCCGACGTGTGGGAGGTCCAGGGCCGCGGCGAGCTGGCGCTGGCGATCCTGGTCGAGCTGATGCGCCGCGAGGGCTTCGAGTTGACGGTGGGCAAGCCCCAGGTCGTCACGCGGCAGATCGACGGCAAGACCAACGAGCCGGTCGAGCGGATGAGCGTCGACGCCCCCGACGACTACGTCGGCGTGATCACGCAGCTGCTCGCGCTGCGCAAGGGCCGGCTCGAGCAGATGGTCAACCACGGCACGGGCTGGGTGCGGATGGAGTACCTCGTCCCCGCCCGCGGCCTGATCGGCTTCCGCACCGAGTTCCTCACCGAGACGCGCGGCACCGGCCTCGTCCATCACGTGTTCGACCGCTGGGAGCCGTGGCACGGCGAGCTGCGCACCCGTCCCACCGGCTCGCTCGTCGCCGACCGGCGCGGCACCGTGGCCGCGTTCGCGCTGTTCAACCTGCAGGAGCGCGGGACGCTGTTCGTCGAGCCCGGCGAGGAGGTCTACGAGGGCATGATCGTGGGCGAGAACTCTCGCGCCGAGGACCTCGATGTCAACGCCACGAAGGAGAAGCACCTCACCAACATCCGCTCCTCCACCGCCGACGAGCTCGTCCGCCTGGTGCCCAAGCGCGAGCTCTCACTCGATCAGGCGCTCGAGTTCCTGCGCGAGGACGAATGCGTCGAGGTCACCCCGCAGGCGGTGCGGCTGCGCAAGGTCGAGCTCGCCGGCACGGCCCGGGTCAAGTTGGCCCGGGTGCGGGCGCGGGGGTAGGTCGCGCTGGTGGCAGGCGGCCTTTCGTGGTCTCTCGGCCGTCTCGGAGCGCGCCGGTCAACGTTCGACCGGTAGTCCCGGCCAAACGTTCCGCGGAGCCTCGCCGGAGCATCGAGAGGCTACGAAAAGCCGGTGATTCTCCCGCGAGACCGAATTCTCCCGCGACACGTGCTCCAGCGACACCTGGGCTGCGCGCCGGCAAACTCAGGCGGCGGCCACCGCACACCTCGGACGCGCAGCCAGCTCAGACCGTCCGCCGGCGACCCCACCCCGCCGCCGGCATCAGCGCGATGCGGGCGAGCAGGGCGCCGATGATCAGGTAGACGACGGCGGCTAGGCCCCAGTTGAGCGCGACGGTGGCCTTGGCGCTGTGCAGGTGGAACATGCCGTCGAACGGCCCGGCGAGGTTGCGAGCCCAGTCCTCGACGTGCGTGACGATTGTGTTGGTGGCGGAGGCGTCGAAGACGACGAACGCGATCCCGAGGACGAGGATGACGGCGATCACGCTGGCGACCAAGCGGACGGCGCGTGCGATGAGGGCGATTGCTTGCATGACGAATGGCTACCCGCCCCACGTTGATGTCACACCTGCTCCGGGCGAGACGACCTCACCCCGAACCACCCTCTCAGCTACGCTTGCGCCTTCGTGGACCATCAAGTCGAGAGCGCCGAGCGGCGCAGGGACGCGTCCGCGGAGGCGCCGCTGGCCAGAAGCGCCAAGGTGGTCGTCGTGATGCCGGCGCGGAACGCGGCCCGGACGCTCGAGCAGACGGTGTCCGTCGGCTCGTGGGGTCAACCGCTCGTGCGTGGTGCGCAACTTCGACCGGTGGTCCTCCTACCGGCGCTGGCACTCGTTGCGCAACGAACCAGATCTCCCGGTGCCGGTCTGGGCATTTGTCAGAAACCGGGGTAACGGGAACCTGAACCGCCCTCCGGCGTACGCTGATTGCACCTAGAATTCGCCGCCTCGCCACGGATATGGAGAGGGATAGCGCATGTGGAACGGTGGGGAAGTCTCCGTAGTGCTGATGACGTACGCAGAGCGAGACTCGATCCGAGAGGTGATCACGGGGTTCTTCGACACCGGTCTCGTCGACGAGGTCGTCGTGGTCGACAACAACGCGGAGCACGGAACGGCCGAGGAGGTGGCCAAGACACGCGCTCGCCTCGTGCACGAGCCGCGTCAGGGCTACGGGAATGCCACCCGGCGTGGCCTGGTCGAGGCGCGGGGCGAGCTGATCGTGATCGCCGAGCCCGACGGCACCTTCCTGCCCCAGGACATCCTCAAGCTGCTCGTCTACAGCGCTGAATGCGACGCGGTGTTCGGCACGCGCACGACGCGAGAGCTGATCTGGGACGGGGCGAACATGGCTCGCTTCCTGCGGTGGGGAAACTGGGCGGTGGCGAAGCTGATGGAGCTGCTGTTCAACACCAGTCACCTGAGCGACGTGGGCTGCACCTATCGTCTGCTGCGTCGGGAGACGGCCCAGCGCGTCGCCGAGGAGATGACCGTCGGCGGCAGCCATGCGGGCGCCGAGATCATGCTGATCACGATCCTGTCCGGAGCGCGGTTCGTCGAGGTGCCGGTCAACTACCTGCCCCGCGTGGGCGTCTCCTCGGTGACCGGCAGTCAGCTCAAGGCCGTCCTGGTCGGGCTGCGCATGATCGGACTCGTCTTCCGCTTCCGGCGTGCGAGCCCACGGCGTCGGGCCCGCCCGCCCGCATTCGCCAAGGCGCACCACACCCAGGAACGCGAGATCCGTGACCAGCTCCCACTTTGACGAGATCGCGACCGTCTATGACGAGTCGCTGCCCGCCCACGTCGTCGAGCACTACCTGCGCAAGCGCACCGCGTTCGTGGTCGCGCATTGCCCCCGCGGGACCGGTCTCGATGTCGGCTGCGGGACCGGCGTGCTCGCCGAGCGCCTCGCCGATGCCGGCTACCAGATGGTGGGCGTCGACCCGTCGGAGGGAATGCTGGAGATCATGCGCCGGCGGACCACGGCCGTGGAGCCGGTGCAGGGGTCGGGCACAGAGCTGCCGTTCGCCGACGACAGATTCGACGTCGTGCTGACCGTCGCGGTCATGCACCACATCGCCCAGCCTGCGGACGTGCGCGGGACGCTGGCCGAGATGGTCAGGGTCGCCAAGCCGGGCGGACGGATCCTGGTCTGGGACCACAACCCCCGCAACCCGTATTGGGGGATCCTGATGGCGCGCGTGCCCCAGGACACCGGCGAGGAGCGGCTGATCGGCGAGCAGGAGATCCTCGGCGGTCTGCGGGCCGCCGGCGGGCGCGTCCTGCTCTCGACGCAGCTCGGCATGATCCCCGACTTCACTCCGCGCTCCGCGCTTCGCGCTGCCGCGGCCGCGGAGCGGGCCGGCGAGCGCGTCCCGCTGCTGCGCCGATACGCGGCCCACAACGTGATCCTGGCGACGAAGTAGCCGATCAGCGCGCGACGAGCTGGGCGACGACGA
>DATMGZ010000157.1:0-7951 GCA_035555155.1 Solirubrobacteraceae bacterium
GAGCTCCTTGTCCTGCCCCACCGCCGCCAGGATCTCCTCACCCTCATCATGCGACGCCGCCTCGACGAGATCAGCGATCTGCGCCGGATGCAACCGCGCCAGCCGGCGATGCGCCAGCCGCAACCGCGAGCTCGGGACGTGCGCGACGAACGGCTCGGTCTGCGGCCAGGGCACGGACTCGCTGTGCTCGTGCTCCTGGCCGCGCAGACGCCGCGGGAGAAGGCGCCTCACCCCGGCGCCGAGGCTCGGGTCGATACCCGCCACGCGCCAGGTTTCATCCTGTTCGATCAGCTCCACGTCACGGACCTTGACCAGCCGGGCCGTGGTGACGTCGATCACGCTCCGGCCGAGCAGGTCGCCGCGCAACAGCACCTCGCCGGGGCGGCGCTCGAACTGGGCCAGGTTCAGCTTCGTGGTCGAGGTGCGCGCCGCGCCCGGCTCCAGGCGTGCGAGCCGGTCCGTGGGCACGAATGCCTCCCGCCCGCCGATCCGGGCCTTCAGGCCTGTGACCGGCGGCAGCTCATCGCCGGAATCGAGCCGGACGATGACGTCCTCGACCCGACCCAGGCGCTCCCCGCCCGAGTCGAGCAGTGGGCTTCCGATGAGGGACGAGAGGTCGAGAACGGGTTCGGTTGTCTTCATGCGCAGAAGACTCCTTCGTGCGAGGGTGTGACTTGTGACCGAGTGGTGAACGTCGCGTCGGCGCCCGGAGCCGCTGCCCATCCGGCGCCGGCGGAGACGATCGGCTCGATCGGGGGACTGCTGACGCTGATCGCGGTGCCCCTGAAGACGCCCGGAGCTCGGCGCGGAGAGCCGGGTTTCCGTCGCGAGGCCCTGTCAAGCACATCGCCGGCCTCGCCTACCTGATCGCCATCATCGTGCTGCGGGTGCGCGGCTGACGCGGCCCGCCGGCGCAGGTCACACCCGACCCGTGTCCCGGCGGTAGGACCAGGCCGCGAGCAGCGCGAGCACGACGGCCCACGCCAGGACCGTGATCCACCCGCGCGCCCCCCAACCATGACCGTTGATCGCGGTGTGACTGGCCTGAACCAGCCACCACGAGGGCAGGAACGGTCCGAAGCTGTGCAGGAAGCCGCTGGTGATCGGAAACCAGGTCCCGCTGACGAAGGCGAGGATCGAGACGAGGCCGCCCATGATCGGTCCGACCGAGTCGGTCGTCACGAGGTGCCCGATCAGGATCCCGAACGCGGCGAACGGGAGGAGGCCGACGAGGATCAGCCCGGTCATCGCCGCCCAGCGCGGCGCGGACAGGCTGACGCCGAGCGCCGCCCCCGACACGTACAGCAGCGCGAGGCTCAGCAGCGCCATGACGTACGCAGTCACCACCTTGGCGCGGAAATACGCGCGCGAGGTGAGCGGACTGATCCGCAGCTGCCGGGTCCAGCCGACCTGCCGCTCGCCGGCGATCCGCGCCCCGGTGGAGATCATCGCCGCCATGGTGCCAAACGAGGCCAGGCCCACCATGTAGTACAGCGGGAACGAGATCCCGGTCCCGCCGATGTCGTGGTTGTTGCGCTGCGGGGCCGCGATCACCCAGTACAGGACGAGCGGAAAGCCGAGCGAGAAGAGGTAGAAGCGACGGTTGCGGAAGGTGCGCAGCAACTCGTAGCGGGTGTACGAGAGCCCGGTCATGAGCTCACCAGCGCCGGGACGTTCTCGTCGGGATCCCGGGTCAGTTGCAGGAAGGCGTCCTCGAGCCCGGCGCCGGTGATCTCGATGTCACGCGCTGTCGGGTACTGCCCCAGGAGCGCCCTGATCGCGGCGTCGGACTCCGAGCAGGTCAGGATCACGGCCTCGCCGTGTCGCTCGGCCCCGTTCACGCCCGCGAGCTCGGCGAGACGAGAGGCCTCGACCCCCGGGAGACTCGCCCGAATCGTCCGCACCCCGACACGGGCCTTGATCTCGGTGGTCGCCCCGTCAGCCACGATCCGGCCGTGTGCCATCAGGATCGCCCGGTCGGCGTTGGCATCGGCCTCCTCGAGGTAGTGCGTCGCAAACAGGACCGTCTTGCCGCGGGCCGCGAACGCGAACGCGCGCATGATCGCCCAGAACTCGCGACGCCCCTCGACGTCCATCGCCACCGTTGGCTCGTCGAGCACCAGGATGTCGGGATTGCTGACCAGCGCGACGGCGAAGCGCACGCGCTGCGTCTGGCCGCCCGACAGCTTCTGCGTCCGCTGGTTGGCCGCCAGCTCGAGCCCGGTGAGCTCGAGCACCTCTCCGATGTCCAGCGGATCGGGATACAGCGACCCGATCATCGCCACCACCTCGCGAACCAACAGATCGCGGATCAGCTCGCCGGTCTGCAGCATCGCGCCGACCATGCCGGCATCGACGGCCTCCCGGGGCGAGTGACCGAACACGGACACGCTCCCGGCGTCGGGAATCGTCAGGCCGAGCAGCATGTCGATCGTGGTCGACTTGCCCGCCCCGTTGGGCCCGAGCAGCGCCACTGTCTCGCCCCGCTCGATCGCAACGTCGATTCCTCGCACGGCGCGGATCGGGCCGTTCCGCCCGCGAAAGCTCTTGGTGAGGCCGTCAAGCCGGATGCCCTCTCCGCGCCCCGGAGAACTCTGGTTATCCATCCGGTTTGCTGCTTGCCCACCGGGCGTCTTCGTCAAACCACCCGGCGCGCGGTAGCGTTGCGGATCGTGCGCGACGTCCCGATTCGAGGCCCGATGATCCGGCTCGGGCAGCTGCTCAAGCTCGCCGACGTGGTCGACAGCGGCTCCGAGGTCAAGGCGTTCCTCTCGACCGAGCCGGTGTGGGTCAACGGGGCCCGCGAGGCGCGTCGCGGCCGGCAGCTCAACCCCGGCGACGTCGTCCGGACCGGCGATCACGAGCTGCGCGTGACCTCGGCGAACGCGGACGCTTTGTGAGGACCACGGGCACTGGAAGAATCGCGGCATGGGCTCGCTCCGCCCCGGCGAGAGGCGACGAACTGTGGGCAGCCGCGCATGCGGACCGGCACTTCGTAGCCTCCGCGACGGTCCTCGTCCGGCGCGGCCGGCGCCTGCATCACGCCGTCGAGGGTCACGTGATTCGTGACGACAATTTGGCTCATCTCGGAACCTCCTCCGAATCAGTACTAGACGGTACGGTACCACGGGTACTGAACCGTCCAATACCATGTGTGAGGAAGCGCCTGTGCCCGATGCCGTGCCACCCCCCACCAGTCCTGCCGGCGCCGGCGAGCCGCGCTCGGCGCGCAAGCGCGCGACGATCCTCGAGGCCGCCACGACGCTGTTCCTGCGCTCGGGCTACCTCGGCACGAGCATGGATGAGATCGCCGCTCTGGCCGCCGTCTCCAAGCAGACCGTGTACAAGCACTTCGCCGACAAGGAGCGGCTGTTCTCGGCCATCGTGATCGCGATGGTCGACGAGGCCAGCGACCCCACCCACGACGAGGTGCTCAACCTGCGCGACAGCGGCGACGTCGAGGCCGACCTGCGGGAGCTCGCCCGGCGACTGCTCGCGCGCGTGCTGCAGCCGCGGCTGATGCAGCTGCGGCGGCTCGTAATCGCCGAGGCGACCCGCTTTCCCGAGCTCGGCCGCATCTTCTATGAGCGCGGTCCCGGGCGCACCATGGCTGCGCTCGCCGAGGCATTCGCGCGTCTCGCCGAGCGACAGATGCTGCGGCTCGAGGATCCGAGCCTGGCCGCCGCCCACTTCAACTGGCTGATCATGTCGATCCCGCTCAACCAGGCCATGTTGCAGGGACTCGCCACACCTCCCGCCGCCGCCGACCTGGACGGCTACGCGGATACCGGTGTGCGGGTGTTCCTGGCCGCTTACGGTGCGTGAGGCTCGTCGGGGACGACCTCGCCCGCCCGCTCGTCGCGGTCGGCCCAGTCGAGCAGGGTCTCCAGCGAGAAGGCGACGTCGTCGATGCCCGCATGGAGATCGCCGAGCCGCGCGAACCGATTGGGGACGGTGGCGATCGTGCAGTCCTGCGGCAGTACGTCGTCGATCTCGTCCCAGGCGATCGGCGTCGACACCGTCGCCTCGCTGACGCCGCGGACCGAGTAGGCGCTGCGGATCGTGTGGTCGCGTGCGTTCTGGTTGTAGTCGACGAACACCTTGTCCGGCTCGCGGTCCTTGCGCCACCACGTCGTCGTGACGTCGCGGGCGGCGCGGCGCTCGGCCTCGCGCGCGAACGCCAGCGCGGCCCGTCGCACGTCGGCGAACCCCCAGCGCGGCTCGATGCGGACGTAGATGTGGAGGCCCGAGCCGCCCGAGGTCTTGGGCCAGCCGACGATGCCGAGCTCGTCGAGCAGTTCGTACGCCACGTGGGCCACCCGGCGCACGGCGGCGAAGTCGCAGTCCGGCATCGGATCGAGGTCGATACGCCATTCGTCGGGCCGCTCGGTGTCGGCGCGGCGCGAGTTCCAGGGATGGAACTCGACCGTCGACATCTGCACGGCCCAGACCACGCTGGCCAGGCTGGTGACGCACAGCTCGTCCGCGTGCCGGCCGGACGGGAAGTCCACCCGCACCGTGTCCACCCACGGCGGCGCGGCCTTCGGCAGCCGCTTCTGGTGCACCTTCTCGCCCTCGACCCCGCGCGGGAAGCGGTGCAGCATGCACGGCCGCTCGGCCAACGCGCGGACGATCCCGTCACCCACGCTCAGGTAGTAGTGAGCCAGATCGAGCTTCGTCTCACCTCGGGCGGGGAAGTACACCCGGGCCGGGTTGGAGATCCGGACCGTCCTCCCGGCGACCGTAAGCTCGACCGGTTCGTTGCCCTCGGCTGCGGCCACGATTACGCCACGATACGACGGATCACAAGAGACGAATAGGCACTCGATGCTCATCAGCGACAAGGAGGCAGCATGGAATATCGGCAGCTGGGCCGCTCTGGGCTGCGCATCTCACGACTGACGCTGGGGACGATGTCGTTTGGCGGCCATGGGCAGTTCCGCGATGTCGGGGAGGTCGACCTGGAGGGCGCGCGGCGTCAGATCGCGATGGCGATGGACACCGGCGTGAACCTGATCGACACCGCCGACATGTACTCGAGCGGCGCCTCCGAGGAGCTCGTCGGCGAGGCCCTCAAGGGCCGGCGCGCCGAGGTGCTGCTCGCGACCAAGGCCCGGTTCGCGATGGGATCCGGTCCGAACGACGCCGGGCTCTCGCGCCATCATCTGATCGAGGCCTGCGAGGCGAGCCTGCGCCGTCTGCAGACCGATCACGTCGACCTCTTCCAGGTGCATGAGTGGGATGGGCAGACGCCGCTGGAGGAGACCCTCGGCGCCCTCGACCACCTCGTCAGTAGCGGCAAGGTCCGCTACGTCGGCTGCTCCAACTTCGCCGGCTGGCAGGTGATGAAGGCGCTCGGGATCGCCCGCGAGCGGGGGTTGACGCAATTCGCCAGTCAGCAGGTGTACCTCTCGCTCCAGGAGCGCTCGGCCGAGTACGAGATCGTCCCTTCGGCCATCGACCAGGGCCTCGGATTGCTGATCTGGAGCCCGCTCGCCGGCGGACTGCTGTCCGGCAAGTACCGACGCAACCAGCCCCCGCCGGAGGGCGCACGGCACGCGAGCGAGTGGAGTGAGCCGCCGGTCTACGACGAGGACAAGCTCTACGACACGATCGAGGTGCTGGTCGAGATCGCCGGCGCGCACGGCGTCTCCGCCGCCCAGGTCGCGTTGGCCTGGCTGCTCGCCCGTCCCGGAATCTCCAGCGTGATCGTGGGCGCACGCACCGAGGAGCAGCTCGCCGACAATCTGGCCGCCGAGGGGCTCGAGCTGAGCGCCGACGAGCAGGCGAGGCTCGAGGCGGTCAGCCGCCCACGGCTGATCTACCCGTTCTGGCATCAGCGCGCCTCGGCCACCGATCGGCTGAGCGCCGCCGATCTCTCGCTGATCGCTCAGTACATGGGCTAGTGGTCCCCGCCGAGGGCGCGGGCCTCGAGCCAGGCGTTACGGAACGCGCCGCGCGGGTCCATGCGCGCGACCAGCGTAGTTGCAGCCCAGTTCGTGCGCTCCATGTGGGCGCACCCTAGCTGCCGCGCTAGACTGGGAGGAAGGGTTGAGCTATCCGCTCGGCCGAAAGCAGTGCCCCGCGTTTCCGCAGTCGTTGCCTCGCAGCACCCTCCGCGTACGCAGTGCACATACCCCGGAGGGGGATCAAGATGGCAAGAGGAACCGTGAAGTGGTTCAACGACGACAAGGGCTTTGGCTTCATCGAGCCCGACGAAGGAGGCAAGGACCTCTTCGTGCATCACAGCGCGATCCAGGGCAGCGGATTCAAGTCGCTGACCGAGGGCGCGAAGGTGAGCTACGACGCTGAGCAGGGCCCCAAGGGCCCGGCGGCGGCGAACGTCCAGCCCGTCTGAGCCGAGCGGCTTCGAACTGCGACGGGGGGCCCAACGAGGGGCCCCCCGCTCGTTCTCGCCGCACCCGAGACGCCCGTCCGCGTGCGGAAATCCACGAGTAAGGACGGACAGGTATGGCCTCCAGCGGCAAGAAAAAGACCACGATGGCGAAGCTCGCCCGGGAGAGCCGTCTCCGCGAGCGTCGGGCGGCCAAGGCGGCCCGCAAGAACGCCCGGAAGCTGGCCGCCCTGAACGGCCCCGAGCTGCCTGATGAGGCCGGGACGGAAGAAGACTTCGAAGGGGACGTCCAAGCGCACGTCGAGCCGGGCGTCGAAGCGAACCTGTAAGGCTCGCGGCCGTGGCCGTTCGCTACGGTTGGCCCCTCCGTCGCCGTTCGCTCCCAGGTGTTCATGACATCTGACCCGAGTACCAGTGAGCTCGTCGCGCTTGGCGCGCCGACGGTGCTGCCCGAGGGGTCGCGCGTGCGACTACGCCAGGGCAGGCCGGCGGACAAGGAGCTCCTGCTGCGCGGCTTCGAGCGCCTCGGCGAGGAGTCCCGCTATCGCCGCTTTCTCGCGCCGATGCCCGAGTTGCGGGAGCCGATGCTGAGCTATCTGCTCGACGTCGATCACCACACCCACGAGGCCATCGTCGCGCTCGACGAGCGGACCGGCGAGGGAGTCGGCGTGGCGCGGTACGTGCGCAACGACCATCGCCCCGATACCGCCGAGGTCGCCGTCACAGTGATCGACGACTGGCAGGGCCGCGGGCTCGGCACGCTGCTGCTCGACGTGATCGCCGCCCGCGCCCGCGAGGAGGGCATCACCACCTTCCAGGCGATGATGCTGGCCACCAATCAGGGCATGATGGACGTGTTCGAGCGGCTCGGCCCCGTCCGCGTGATCGATCGCGAGTCCGGAACCGTCGAGATCGAGATCCCGATTCCCGAGGTCGGCCTGTCGGCCGCGCTGCGGAAGCTCCTCGCCGTTGTGGCCCGCGAGGACGTCGCCAAGCCACTCATCGAGCGCCGCGGCGCCGGCCCGTGATCTGCCACGGCCCGGGCGCGAGGTCGAGGACCAGATTCACGACCCAGACGATCAACGTCGCCTTGACCAGGGTCCAGAACCCGTAGATGTGAAAGCCGCCCACGATGTCCGTCGTGAGCACGAGCATCAGCAGCGACACGAAGAACCAGGCCACGCCGAAGGGCCGAGAAGCCGTCGGCCAGGCGTTCGATCTCGCCGGCGACCTCGGCAGAGGAGCGGTCCTGCCATGCGCCGCCGCGACCCTCGCGCACCGCCGCGTGGCTGCCGTAGTGCTCGCCGGCGACAGCCGGCAGCTGCGCGGCCGTGTGCGGTGCGGCGTCGGTCTGGGTCATCGCAGCCCTCTCCTCCTCCTCGAGCGTTCGCTGAGCCTGGCGCTCGACTCGGCATCATAGGCTTCCCCGCATGAGCTCCAGCTTCACGCCGCTGCACCGGGGCGGCTCCGGGCCCCCGCTCGTCTGCCTCCACGGGTTCACCGACACTTGCGGACCTGGGAGCTCGTGCTGGGAGAGCTCGAGCGCCACCACGACGTGCTCGCCCCCACGCTGGCCGGTCACGCCGGCGGCCCGCC
>DATMGZ010000158.1:0-2650 GCA_035555155.1 Solirubrobacteraceae bacterium
CGGGCAGAGCCCGATCTCGAGCGGCCGGTGACCGGGATCGACTACCTCGGCCTGGTCGCCGCCCGCCGCGAGCGGGAGCTTCAGCAGCGCATCGACTACCGCAACCTGCCGCCGGCCGGCGGCAACGACAACGACAACGACGTGGAGGGAACGGGATGAGCATCGATCGGTTGCGCGCGCATTGGGGGTTCTCCAAGACACCGTTCACCAAGGAGCTGGCGCCGTCGATGCTGTTCGGCTCAAGCTCACATCAGCAGGCGGTCGCGAGGATCAGCTGGGTCGTGGCCGAGCGGGCGCTCGGTGTCGTGTGCGGGGAGGTCGGTGCCGGGAAGACCGTTGCCGCGCGGGCGGCGACCGCGGGCTTGGATCCGAGCCGGCACACGGTGATCTATCTCCCCAACCCGGTGATCGGCCCGCGCGGTCTGCACGCCGAGATCGTCCGCGCGCTCGGCGACACACCGCGCTTTTACACCGCCCAGCTGATCGCGCAAGCCCAAGAGATGCTCGAGACCGAGGAGGCCGAGCGCGGCCGTCGGGTGGTGCTCGTCTTGGACGAGAGCCATCTGCTGAGCTCGGAGCAGCTCGAGCAGCTGCGGATGCTGACCAACAGCCAGATGGACTCGCGCGCGACGTTCGCGTGCGTGTTGCTCGGCCAGCCGACGCTCCGCCGGCGGCTGCGGCAGGCGACGTTCGCCGCGTTGGATCAGCGGATCGCGCTGCGCTACACGATCGACGGGATGGACCTCAAGGAGACCGGCGATTACCTCGCGCACCATTTGAAGCTCGCCGGCCGTTCCGACACGCTCTTCAATGATGACGCGATCGGGCTGATCCACGAGTTCTCCCGCGGCCTGCCGCGCCAGGTGAACAACCTCGCGACCCAAGCACTGATCGCCGCCTATGTCACCAACAGCTCGATCTGTGACGAGAAAGCGGCTCGCGCCGCGCTCGCCGAGGCGTCCGAGTGACCACGACGCCGTCCAGGCCGGTGATGGAGCTCCCGGCGCCGGACGGGTGGCCGGCACCACCGGACCCAGCCGCCTATCACGGACTGGCCGGCGCGATCGTCGAGCGGCTCGCGCCGAACACCGAGGCGGACCCGGTCGCGATCCTCACCCAACTGCTCATCGCGTGCGGCGCGATGCTCGGCCACCAGGCGTTCTTCCAGGTCGAAGCGACCCTTCATCACCCCAACGAGTTCGTGCTCCTCGTCGGCGACACCGCGAAAGCGAGAAAAGGCAGCTCGTTCGATCACGTCGCGCGTCTGCTCGCAGACGCGCACCCCGGCTTCCCCTCGCGCGTCACGACCGGGCTCTCAAGCGGTGAGGGGCTGATCTGGGCCGTCCGCGACCCCCAAGACCAGGACCCCGGCGCGCACGACAAGCGGCTGCTCGTCGTCGAACCCGAGTTCGCGTCCGTTCTGAAAGCCACATCCCGAGAGATCTCGACGCTATCGCCGACACTCAGGTCCGCGTGGGACGGCCGCCCGCTCGCGCTGCTCACGAGGACCGCGCCCGCGACCGCCACCCAGGCGCACGTCGCGATCATCGGTCACATCACCCAGACCGAGCTCGCCCGGCACACCACAACCGTCGAGCTCGCCAACGGATTCCTCAACCGCTTCTTGATCTGCGCCTGCCGGCGCGTCCGGCTGCTCCCCGAAGGCGGCGACCCCGAACCGCTCAAAGGCACCGGCCTCCAGCAGTACCTCGCCGCCACGCTGCAGCACGCCGACACCCGGCGCCAGATCACGCTCGCCCCAGACGCGCGGGAGCTGTGGTGGCACGCCTACCCGCAACTCACCCAGCCGCTCGACGGACTCGCCGGGCACATCACCGCCCGCGCCGAAGCGCACACCATCCGCCTCGCGCTCCTCTACACGCTCCTCGACAGCCAGACCCAGATCCGCTCCGAGCACCTCCACGCCGCGCTCGCGCTCTGGGACTACACCTCCCGCTCCGCCCGCTGGGCGCTCGGCCAAGCGACCGGCGACCCGCTCGCCGAACAACTCCACGCCGCGCTGATCCGCGCCCCCGACGGGCTCACCCGCACCCAACTCTCCCACCACGTGCACCGCAACCTCCCCGCCGAGCAACTCGACCGAGCCTTGCAAGCGCTCGCCGCCGCGGGCCGCGCCAGGCACACCAGGATCACCACCGGCGGCCGCCCCGCCGAACGCTGGCACGCCAGCATCCCCGCCTGAACCGACACCGGCTACGCGCGAGTGGGTCGCATCGCTCGCCCGACCGCGCTCGCGCCACCAACACTTCCCGCGTGCCCCAACCACGCTCAGTGGCGAGCGATCACCAGCGGGAGCGAAGCGGTCACAAACGCGCGACGCACCCCGACACGTTCCCACCCGGCCACCCTTCATTGCAGCCTTTCCCCGACCGCCCGACGACGCGGACCGAACGCCGACGCCCGCGATCACCCCTTAATTCGTTTCTTCGTTCACCACCCCCGATCGCCACCCCCGACGGCGCCGCCATCACCAACCACGGTGTCCGACAACACCAGGTCGCATGCAGCAAGATCCTGTGGGCTCTCGGCATGGCGCCCAAGGCCGGTTGTGGTCGTGAGCAGGGGGTTTTGTTGCCGGTCGGTCGTTGCCTGCCGTGTCCCTGTGCTTGTGGTGGAGCGGGGTGTCTGC
>DATMGZ010000159.1:0-16077 GCA_035555155.1 Solirubrobacteraceae bacterium
CAGGGCCCGTTGCGGAGCGTCTTGGGGCAGTTCATCGGGCAGGTGAGCCCGGTCGAGTGCAGCACGCACTGGCCGCACGCCTTGCAGCCCCAGATCGGCGCCTTGACCGCGTGCTCGGCGCGGGCGAGCAGCGAGGCGGCGCTCATGCCGGCACTTGCTGGCGCTTGCGCTCGATCAGCTCCTTGGCCTTCTTGACGGCCGAGGAGGCATCGGCCGAGTATCCGTCGGCGCCGACGGCGTCGGCGTACTCCTGGGTCACCGGCGCGCCGCCCACCATCACGATCACCTTGTCGCGGATGCCGGCCTTCTCGAGCGCGTTGATGTTGGCCTTGAACATCGGCATCGTGGTCGTCAGGAAGGCCGAGAAGCCGACCACGTCGGGGTTGTGCTCCTCGATCTGGGCCACGAACTTCTCCGGCGGCACGTTGACACCGAGGTCGATCACGGTGAAGCCGGCGCCCTCGAGCATGATGTTGCAGAGGTTCTTGCCGATGTCGTGCACGTCGCCCTTGACCGTGCCCATCAGGAACGTCCCCACCTGCTGCGTGTCGCCCTCGGCCAGCAGCGGGCGCAGGATGTCCAGCGCGCCCTGCATCGCGCGGGCCGCGATCAGCATCTCGGGGACGAAGTAGTCGCCGCGCTCGAACCGGGCGCCGACCTCCTCCAGCGAGGGGATGAGGGCGTCGTAGAGCATCTTCTCGGGCTCGAGCTCCTGCTCGAGGCCCTGATTGACGCCGTCCTTGACGGCGGGCGCATTCCCGACGAGCGTCTCGTCGTAGAGCAGTTGCAGGATCTCCTCGTTCGTCATGCGGCGTGCTCTCCTGGTTCGCGGTGACCGAGACGACGGCTGAGCGTCGCCGCCTCGTCCATCAACTTGGGTGCGAGCTCTCCGATCCGCGCCGGCGTCAGCCGCAGCGTGGGTCCGGTGATGCTGATCGCGGCGATGACGTCGCCGCGCGCCCCACGGACCGGAGCCGCGAGCGCGGCCAGCCCCGGCTCGAGCTCGTCCACGGCGGTCGCGTAATCGCGGGCGCGCACCAGGTCGAGCTGGGCGCGCAGCTGCTTCGGGTCCGTGACCGTGGCCGGAGCGTGGCCGGCCAGCGCCCGGGTCGGCAGCGGCGCGCGGCCGAAGGCCAGGAACACCTTGCCGACGGCGGTGCAGTGATAGTCGACGGTGCGGCCGAGCCACTGGCCGGTGCCGAGGAAGTGGACGCTGTCGACCTGGGCGACGTGCTCGACGCCGTGGCGGGCCGGGACGGCCAGGTTGATCGTCTCGCCGCTGAGCTCGCCGAGCGCGTCCAGTGCGGGACGCGCCAGCTCGACGACGTTGCGCTCGAGCATGCTGCGCTCGGCCACGCGCAGGATCGCCGGCCCGGGGCGCAGGCGGCCCCGCTCGCCCTCCTGCTCGATCAGGCCGCGGCGCTCGAGCGCGCTCAGCAGGCGCGAGGCGGTGCTCTTGGGGATCCCGCTGGCCGAGGCGAGCTCACCCAGCGCGACCGGCTCCTCGCTCTCGAGCACGCGAACCAGCAGGTCGGCGCCGCGGTCGACGGCGGTGGTGCCGGGCGCGGGTACTTGGAACTCTTGTTCCACGGAGGATATATTACGGCCTGCGCCACTCCGGTCAAGCCGTCTGCGGTCGGAGCGTCGCGGTGCGATCCGCAACCGAGGAGGAGGCCAGCTTGTTCGTCAACGCCATGCCCCGCTACGAGATCCTCAGCGAGGATGCGATGGAGGTGCTCGACAAGGGCTGGCGGCGCATCGTCAGCGAGCTCGGCGTCGAATTCCTGCTCCCGGAGTCGGTCGAGGTCCTGCGCGCCGCCGGGCAGATCGTCGAGGACGAGAATCGCGTCCGGTTCGACCCCGAGTTCATCCTCGAGCAGATGGCCAAGGCGCCGGCGGAGTTCGAGCTGCAGGCCCGCAACCCCGCTCAGACGGCCCACATCGGGGGTGACAACATGGTCTTCGCGCCCGTCTACGGGTGCCCGTTCATCCGCGAGGGCGACGTGCGCCGCGACGCGAAGATGGCCGACTTCGAGAACCTGGTGCGGCTCGCCCAGGCCTTCCCCGAGCTCGACTCGCCCGGCGGCACGATCTGCGAGCCCGAGGATCGCCCGCTCGACTCGCGCCATCTCGACATGGTGTACGCACTCCAGACGCTGTCCGACAAGCCGTACATGGGCTCGGTCACCTCCGGGCCCAACGCCGCCGACACGATCGCGATGGGGGAGATCCTGTTCGGCGGCCGCGAGGCGATCGAGCGCGCGCCGGCCTCGATCTCGCTGATCAACGTCAACTCGCCCCTGCGCTACGACGACCGCATGCTCGGGGCGATGCATGAGTACGTCAGGGCCGGCCAGGCCGTGGTGATCACCCCCTTCCTGCTGATGGGCGCGATGTCGCCCGTGTCGCTGCCGGCCACGCTCGTGCAGCAGATGGCCGAGGCGTTCGCCGGCATCGCGCTGGCGCAGCTGATCCGCCCCGGCTCGCCGGTCGTGTTCGGCTCGTTCTTGTCCAACACCGACATGCAGTCGGGCTCGCCCTCGTTCGGCACCCCCGAGTCGGGGATCGGCGTGCTGTGCACCGGCCAGATCGCCCGCCGCTACGGCCTGCCCTGGCGCGGCGGCGGCGCCCTGAACGCGTCGCAGACCGTCGACGCCCAGGCCGCCTACGAGTCGCTGATGACACTGCTGCCGACGTTCCTGGCCGGCGCCAACTTCGTCATGCACTCCGCCGGCTGGCTCGAGGGAGGCCTCGTCTCCTGCTATGAGAAGTTCATCGTCGACGTCGAGCTTCTGCGGGAGCTCCGGCACGAATTCACGCCACTGGAGATCGACGAGGCCTCACTCGCCTTCGACGCCCACGAGGAGGTCGGCGCCGGCGGCCACTTCCTCGGCGCCGTGCACACGCTCGAGCGCTTTCGCGAGTGCTTCTACCGGCCGCTGCTGTCCTCGACCGAGAACTTCGACCGGTGGACGAAGAAGGGGGGGCGGGACACGACGGCGCGGGCGGGGGAGTTGTGGCGCTCGACGCTCGAGGAGTACGAACAGCCGGCTCTGGATGACGGGGTGCGGGAGGAGCTCGAGGAGTACGTGGTGCGCCGGCGGGCGGAGCTGGGAGACTGAATCGGCGGCTGGGTGGCGCTTGGTGGTGGGCGGCGGGTTGGGCGTGGCTGAACGGCTCGCTGGGGAAAAGGGTGGCTGGTCTGGGGCGCCGGGGCGCGCGGGCGCGGGCGGGCTCGGGAGATGCGCGGAGGGGGTGCTTATCTCGACAAACTCGGCGGCCTTCAGCGAGTTTGTGCGCCTAAGCGCCTCCACGGCGCTTACATGGCCAAGGACGCCTTGACCGAGCGAGGTTTGTCGACATAAGCACGGCCGTAATCCGGTGCATCAAGCACCACCGGGGCGGCGGCGATCGCCGTTCGCGCCGGCGACCCGCCCGCCGCCACCGGACGTCCCCAGTACGTCACCCTCGTTGCCGCCGTTTACCCGCCGGCCCACCACCACCACCACCGCCCACCGACAGCCTGCGCCACCAACCGCCGCCAAGGCGCGCGGGCGCCAAAGGCCCGCCGCCGGCTACCCGTTGACCGAGAAGCTCGAGTCCGGGTTGATCTCCCGCAGGCGCGAGTAGAACCCGGTGTCGAGCTCGATACCGGTGTGGCGGGCCGTGACCTTGATCGGGTCCTGATCCTGGTCGTGGCCGTGCTCGACCCGGTCGATCAGCTCGGCCATCACATGGCCCACGACGGGGGCGTTCTTGAACTGGTTGCCGCTGGTGCCGACCGCCATGTAGAAGCCGGGCAGGTCGGAGCGGTCGTAGATCGGGATCCAGTCGTCGGAGACGTCGTAGAGGTCGACCACGCCCTTGCGCTCGTGGGGGATGCGGAGCGTCGGGATGCGGCGGGCGAGGCGGAACACCTGCGCCTCCCACTGGGCCTCGGTGACGTTGCGATCGAACTCGTCGGGCCGCTCGACCCAGACGCGAGGGTCGCAGTCGGGATCCTCGGAGCCGATCAGGATGTGGTTGCCCGACTCGGGCCGGAAGTAGATCCCGGTGTCGCCGTCGGAGGTGTGGAACCCGTCGGCCTCGAAATCGAAGTCCGGCGGCGCCGGGACGTGGTGGACCTCGTGGCGCAGGGCGCGGGTCTTGACGTTCATCCCGTCCTCGACGCCGGCCATGCGGTTGATCACGAACGAGTGGGGACCGGCGACGTTGATCACGATCGGGGCGTCGATCTCGTGGCCGTCGGCGAGCGTGACGCCGCGGACGCGCTCGCCCCCTGAGCGGATCTCGGCCACCTCCGCCTTGAACAGGAACTCGCCGCCCTTGGCCTCGGCCGCGCGCTGCAGGTTGTGCGTCGCCAGCTGAGGGTCGGACACGTAGCCCGAGCCGGGCGTGAAGATGGCGCCGTCGAGCTCCTGCTCGGGCTGGTCCCAGAAGTGCGGGTCGCTCGGGCGCCGCGGCGGCCAGAACGCGCTTGTGTCGTAGATCGGGATGCGGCGCGTGAGCTCCTCGTTGTCCCACTCCTCGTACTCGACGCCGAGGTCGCGGTAGTGGGCGAGCACCTTCTCGTGGTGGCCGGTGCCGCTCTTGAGCAGGATCGTGCCCGACTGCATGTACTTCGCCGCGCCGGACTCGTCGGTTGACTCGAGGTAGCGCTCCCAATCCTGCCAATAGAAGAAGCCCTCGTAGGCCATCGCCACCCCCTCGCGGGAGGAGTAGTGGGCGCGGACGATCGCGCACGAGTTGCTCGTCGGTCCGTAGCCGGACGCCGGCAGCTTGTCGATGTTGAGCGTCTGATAGCCGCGCTTGGCGAGCTCGAACGCGATCGACGCGCCGATCACACCTGCGCCGATGATGACGGCGTCGGCCTTCCGGGTCATGGACATCCCTCGCTCATTCCCACCCTCTCCGGCCCACTCTCCCGGACCTCCGCGGGAGGGGCAAATATATCAGTCATCGATCAGTTGTCTCGCTGATCGCGAGCCGCATCTGCGCGGCGGTGGCGCCGTCGCCGGCGGGTCCCGGCACCGTCTCCTGGTCGAGCCGGGTGACGGCGTAGCCCGCCTGTGCGAGCGTGGCCAGGATCGCCTCGCCGTGCCGGCTGCCGCGGGTCTCGAGCGCGATCTCGACGCCCGTCTCACGCACGTGGAGCGAGACCGCCTCTCGCACGTGGTCGGCGTGGACCACGTTCCCGCCGGCCTCGGCGATGCAGGTCAAGAGCGCCGCCAGACCGCCGGGGCGATCGGAGATCCGGGTGAACAGCCGCAGCCGCCGGCCGACGGTGGTCTCGTGGCGCTGGGCGATCGCGGCCAGCAGCCCGGCATCGACGTTGCCGCCCGAGAGCACGATCACCGTGGAGCCCCGCGGCGCCGGCGCGATCTGGCCGGCGACGAGCGCGGCCACACCGACCGCGCCGCCGCCCTCCACGACGAGCTTCGCGCGCTCGAGCAGCCACACCATCGCCTCGGCGGTGTCGTCGTCGCGGGCCACGACGACGTCGTCCACCCAGCGGGCGACGAGCGGCAGCGTGATGTCCCCGGGCCGTTTGATGGCGATGCCGTCGGCGATCGTCGCGGTCGGCACGACCGGCGTCGGCGTGTGCGCATCGAGCGAGCCCGGGTACGGCGCGCAGCCCTCGATCTGCACGCCGATCACGCGCACCTCGGGCCGGGCGGCCTTGATCACGCCCGCGACGCCGGCGATCAGCCCGCCACCGCCGATCGGCACCACGACCTGGGCCAGGTCCTCGACGTCCTCGAGCAGCTCGAGCCCGAGCGTCGCCTGGCCGACGATGATCTCCGGGTCATCGAACGGGTGCACGAACGTGGCGCCCACCTCGGCGGCGCGCTCGCGCGCTGCGGCCACGCAGTCGTCGACCGACTCGCCGCCGAGCCGAACGATGCCGCCGAACGCCTCGACCGCCGCGATCTTGGCGATCGCGGCCTCGCGCGGCATGAACACCTCGCACGGCAGGTTGCTCGCCCGCGCGGCGTAGGCCAGCGACTGTGCGTGGTTGCCGGCGCTACCCGCCACGACGCCCCGGGGATTGTCCAGACCCCAGAGCTTGTGCAGCGCGCCGCGGATCTTGAACGAGCCCGTGCGCTGCAGATTCTCGGCCTTCAGCAGCACCCGCCCCCCGCACAGCTCCGACAGGCTCCGGGAGCTGAGCACGGGCGTGTGGCGGACCAGCTCCGCGCCCTTCTCACGGGCGCTCCGGGCATCGCCCGAGGCCAACCGCGCGACGACGGTTTCCGCTGCGCTGGGGTCGACTGTGAATCGCATGCGGCACCTCGACAGCACTCCCGCCGGCGGCGCCGAACGACGGCTGAGGGTTGGCGGAAGCGATGTCCCTTGTCTAGAATCGCTAATCGATGACTCATATATCAGGCGGCGACGCGGCCCGTCAACCGAGGGGCCAGGTGTGAGCACCGAGCCCGCGCCTCCGGCCGGGACAGCGACCCCCGCACCGCCGGCGGCCAAGCGCGTTGCCGCCGCGCCGAAGGGGCGGCCGTCCGGGCCCCGGGAGCTACTCGCGGACCGCGCCTACTCGGAGCTGCGCGACCGGATCGTCACGCTGAAGATCGCCCCCGGGGCGCCGATCAACGAGGACCAGCTCGGCGAGGAGCTCGAGATGGGGAGGACCCCCGTGCGCGAGGCGATCAAGCGGCTCGCGCTCGAGAACCTCGTCGCCGTGTTCCCGCGGCGGGGCACCTTCGCCTCCGAGATCAACATCACCGACCTGGCCCACATCTCCGACGTGCGCATGCAGCTCGAGGGGCACGCCGCCTACCGCGCGGCCGAGCGCCTCACCGAAGCGCAGCGGGCCGAGCTCGACCGGCTGCTGGCCGAGCTGGCCGACAGCCAGGGCAGCGACGACGTGGAGGCCCTGATGGCGCTCGACGCGCGCGTGCACCGCTTCATCTACCGCTGCGCAGGCAACCCGTATCTCGAGGACACGCTGGCGCGCTACTTCAACCTGTCGCTGCGGATCTGGCACCTGGTCCTCGACCGGCTCCCGCACCTGTTCGCCCGCGTGCACGAGCACGACGACGTGTTGCACGCGATCGCCGCCGGCGATGCGGCCCGCGCCCGCGCGGTGCTCGAGTTGCACATCGCGACCTTCGAGCGCGAGATCAGAGCGGTTCTGTAGTGGTTCCGAGGCGGCTCGACAGCTCGCTCGCCTGCTCGAGCGTCAACCGCCCGAGCAACTGCAGTCGCTCCGGCGCGAGCCGCAGTGAGGCTCCGGCCACGGTGAGCGCGGCGATCACGCTGCCGTCACGGTCGCGCACCGGGGCCCCGACCGCCGACAGGCCCGGCTCGAGCTCGTCGACGATCGTCGCATAGCCGGCCTCGCGGACCGCCTCGAGCTCGCGCTCGAGGCGGGCCGGGTCGGTGATCGTGGCCGGGGCCGGCGCGGCGAGCTCACCGGGCGGCAGCTCCGCCGCCCCAAAGGCCAGGAACACCTTGCCGGCCGCCGTGCAGTGCAATCCCAGCTCGCGGCCGAGCCAGTTCGTGGCCCCGAGCAGGTGCTCGCCGTCGATCTGGGCGATCGCCTCCGTCGCGGCGGGGTGGGGGAGGATCAGGTTCGCCGTCTCGCCGCTCTCGTCGGCCAGCCGGCGCAGGCTCTGGAGCGCTAGCTCGACGAGCGCCCGGCGCCCGGCGCCCGAGCGCGCGAAGCGGAGCGCGGCCGCTCCCGGACGCAGGCCCGTCCGGCCGGCGTCCCAGGCGACGAGCTCGTGGCGCTCGAGCGCGACCGCGAGCGGGGCCAGCTCGGTGGCCGTCCGCCGAAGATCGTCGGCGAGCCCGGTGAGCGTGCGCGGGGAGCGCTCGAGCACCTGGACGAGCAACCGCGCGGTGAGCTCGGCAACCGGGTCTGGCGCGACCCCGTCGCCGGGCGTCACGAGGGCGGAGTGTGAGGCGTGAGCACGACGGTCTGGAGCTCGGTGAAGGAGTGCATCACGTGCGCGCCTCCGACACGGCCGATGCCGCTGTCGGTGCCGGCGCGGCCACCGAACGGCAGCTGTGCCTCCCAGTAGTTGCTCGACTCGTTGATGTTCACCCATCCGGTCCGCACGCGGTCGGCGAACTCGAGGCCGTGGTCGAGATCGGCGGTGAAGATCGCCGCGAGCAGCCCGTAGGGGGAGGCGTTGGTCAGCTCGATCGCATGCTCGAGCGAGTCGATCGCCACCACGGGAGCGATCGGGCCGAACGTCTCCTCGACCGCGACCCGAGCATCGGCGGGCACGCCGGCCAGCACGGTGGCATGCCAGTAGAGGTCGGTCGGGTAGCCGGTGGCGCGCTCGCCGCCGCTGCGCACCGTCGCGCCGCGCTCGAGCGCGTCGGCGACGTGCTGGTCCATCTTGCCGGCGACGGGCTCGTTGTTGAGCGGGCCCATCGTCGTCGCCTGGTCGAAGGGATCGCCGAGCAGGATCCGCTGCGCCACGCGGGCGGTGAGCTTCTCGAGGTACTCGTCCTCCACCGCCCGATGCACGAGGATCCGCTCGCCGGCGGTGCAGCTCTGCCCGGCGCACAGGAAGCACGCCGTCAGCGTGGCCTCGACGGCGGCGTCGATGTTGGCGTCGTCCATCACGACGAGCGGCCCGTTGCCGCCCATCTCGAGCAGCGCCGCCTTGCCCGCCGCGGCCTGGCCGACGATCCGCCCCGTCGCGGTCGAGCCGATGAACGCGACCCCGTCGGTGCCCGGGTTGCGGGCGATCTCATCGCCCACGACCGGTCCGGGCCCGGTGACCAGGTTGAACACGCCCGGCGGCAGGTCGGCCTCGGCGATGCACTCGGCCAGGGCCACCGCGCACGCCGCGGTCGACGGCGCCGGCGTCCACACGACCGCATTGCCACAGGCGAGCGCGGGGGCGATCAGCTCGGCCGGCATCGTGTAGGGCCAGTTCCAGGGGCTGATGATGCCGACGACGCCACGCGGGCGGCGCACGAGCATCACCCGCTTGCCGGGCGAGACGGAGTTGGGCAGCTCGCCGCCGAGCCGCCTGGCATCCTCGGCGGCCATGCGCCAGTACTCCACCAGCTCGTCGACCTCGTCGTAGGCCTCGGCGTGCAACGGCTTGCCCTGGTCGAGCGTCAGCGTGCGGGCGAGCTCGTCGCGGCGCGACTCGATCAGATCGCCGACGGTGGTCATCTTCGCCGCGCGCTCGTACGCCGTCAGCCGCGCCCACGGCTCGGAGGCGGCCCGCGCGGCGGTGATCGCGCGCTGCGCGTCGCCGCGGTCCCCCTGGGGGATGCTGGCGATCAGCTCGCCCGTCGCGGGGCTCGTGGCCTCGAACGTCTCACCGGTTGCGCTGGGACCCCAATCGCCGCCCACGAACATCTGCTGGGCGGCGCCTATGGCCATGGGCAGGCACGGGATCTTGATCGCGTTGACACAGTTAGACGACTGATATATAACAGCTGTCTCAGGCCCTGGTCAATGGGGCCGCGGAGCCGGCGAGAGCCGTGGACGCGACACTGGAGGACCACGGAGGAGAACTGGATCCCGCGGGACGCACCAGGTCGGCACCAGGCCGACGGACGGGTCATCGCCAGGCTACGAGACCCGGCACAGAGACTCTGAACTGTTCCTAGAACTCGCGCCGTTCGACGGCGTGAATGGGGAGGTTGGTTGATGGCGACAGTAGAAGCTTCCGGGCAGCCCACGAACGAAACCGCTGTGGACAGCAATGAGCTGGCCGGATTTGGCTACAAGCAGGAGCTCGATCGCTCGCTGGGGGGCTTCTCCTCGTTCGCTGCCGGGTTCAGCTACATCTCGATCCTGACCGGCGTCATCCAGCTGTTCGCGTTCGGGTATCTGTGGGCCGGCCCCGCCGTATGGTGGACATGGCTGATCGTCTTCGCCGGCCAGATGCTGGTGGCGTTGTGCTTTGCCGAGATGGCCGGTCAATACCCGCTCGCGGGCTCGGTGTATCAGTGGTCGAAGAAGGTCGCCGGGCCCTTCAGCTCGTGGATGACCGGCTGGATCTACGTGGTCGGCTCGATCGTCACCGTCGCGGCCGTCGCCGTCGCGTGGCAGGTCGTGCTGCCGCAGGTCTCGACCAAGTTCCAGATCGTCGGCTCGGTCGCTGACGCCGGCACCTACGCGACCAAGGGCGGCGCCCAGAATGCGCTGCTGCTGGGCGCGATCCTGATCCTCTTCGGCACCGTGATCAACATGCTCGGCGTCAAGATCATGTCCCGGATCAACAACTTCGGCGTGCTCGCCGAGCTGATCGGCGCCTCGCTGCTCGTCGTCCTGCTGTGCTTCCACATCCAGCGCGGCCCCGGCGTCGTGACCGACACGCTCGGCCTCGGCGCCGGGCACAAGTGGGGCTACTTCGGGGCCTTCATCATCGGCGGGATCATGAGCGCGTACGTGATGTACGGGTTCGACACCGCGGGGACACTCGCGGAGGAGACGAACGAGCCGCGGAAGAAAGCGCCACCGGCGATCCTGCGCGCGCTCGGCGCCGCTGCGCTGATCGGCGGCCTGGTGATCCTGCTGGCGCTGATGGACGTCAAGAACATCCACGACCCGAACATCCCGCTGCTGGGCCTGCCGTACATCCTCAAGCAGGCGCTCGGCTCGACCGTCGGCAAGATCTTCCTGGTCGACTCGGCGATCGCGATCACCGTGTGCACGTTGGCGGTGATGACGTCGTGTATCCGGCTGCTGTTCTCGATGGCGCGCGACGGCCGGCTGCCGTTCGGGACCCACATCGCGCGGGTGTCCGGCCATCGCAAGGTGCCGATCATCCCCGCGCTCGTGGTCGGCTTCCTGTCGCTGTGTCTGATCGCGATCAACATCGGCAACCAGAGCGCGTTCATCGCGCTGACCTCGGTGGCGATCGTGATGTTCTACCTGGCCTATCTCGGAGTGACCGGCGGGATGCTGATCCGCCGCTTCCGCGGGACTTGGCCCAAGCCCGACCACGGGCCCTACTTCTCGCTCGGGAAGTGGGGGCTGCCGGTGAACATCATCGCCGTGATCTACGGCGCGGTCGTCGCCCTCAACATCGCGTGGCCACGGTCCGGGGTGTACGACGCGCTCGCCGGGACCAAGGATGCCAACGGGCACGTGATCCCCGGGCACTGGTACTGGCAGTACATCGCCTTCCTGTTCATCGGCCTCGTGGTGATCGTCGGAGCGATCTACTACTTCGCGGTCTACAACCGCAAGCCGATCGAGGTGCTGCAGGAGCACGCTGCGGAGGTACCGACCCTCGAGGGCGCCGCGCTCGGCGAGATGGCGCCGTGATGACTACCGATGATCCGGACCTCGACCCAGTTATGGGAGATCGGGCTGTTCGCGCGGACCGAGGAGGGGCTCGACCGGCCTGACCTGATGATTCTCCCGTCGCTGCCCGCTATCAATCCCTGCATCACGACGATGATGGTGGGCGAGAAATGCGCGGACATGATCAAACGGAACACCCGGGCGCCCGTGACGGAGACGACGACGCCGGCGACGGGGTGAGGACCGGGCCGGGCGCGGCGGTTGCGCCGCCGGAGGTGACGCGCTTCCTGCGTGAGCACCCGCCGTTCGAGGCCCTGGACCCAGGCGACGTGGAACAGGTGGCGGCTTCCGCCGAGGTCGAGTTCCACCGTGCCGAGAGCACGATCTTCTCCCAGGGGTCCGACCCGGTGGCCCACCTGCGGGTCGTGCGCAGCGGCGCGGTCGAGATCGTGCACGACGGCCGCGTGCTCGATCTGCTCGGCGAGGGCGAGCTGTTCGGCCACGCCTCAATGCTCTCCGGTCTGCCGACGGGCTTCGAGGCGCGCGCGGTCGAGGACACGCTGTGCTACCGGATCCCCGCCGAGGTGGCCAAGGGGCTGCTCTCGCGCCCCGACGCCCTGCGGTTCGTGGCCCGGTCGCTGCTCGAAGCGCCGATGATCGAGGCCGGCGCCGCGCCGCCCTCGCGTGATCCCGCGCACCAGCCGGTCGGCACGCTCCTGCGGGGCGAGGCCGTCATCTGCCGGCCCGACACATCGATCCGCGAGGCGGCGCAGATGATGACCGCGGCCGCGCAGACGTCGGTCGTGATCGACCTCGGCGACGGGGCGCTGGGCATCCTCACTGATCGTGACCTCCGCACCCGCGTGGTGGCCAACGGCATTCCGGGCGATGCACCGGTGTCGGCGGCGATGTCGGCCCCCGCCTACACCTGCACCGCCGAGCAGCTCGGCGGCGAGGTCCTGCTCGACATGCTCGACCGCGGCTTTCGCCACTTCCCGGTCATCTCGGCGACGGGGCGGGTGCTGGGCGTAGTGTCCGACCTCGACCTCGTGGCGGTGGAGACCCGGTCCTCGTTCTACCTGCGCCAGGCGATCGTCGCCGCCACGAGCCCGCAGGAGCTGGCGGTCGTCGCGCGCGACCTGAACCCGTCGGTGATCGCCCTGTACGACGCGCGCGTCGCGCCCACCAACATCAGCGCCGTCTACGCGGTTGTGCTCGACGCGCTGACGCGACGGCTGGTCGAACTGGCCGTGGACGAGGCAGGCGAGCCGGCGGCACCATTCTCGTGGCTCGCGCTCGGCAGTCAGGCGCGCCGGGAGGCCACGCCGGCATCGGACATCGACAGCGCCATCGCCTGGGTCGGCGACGTCGACGAGCATCAGATCAGGCCCTACCTCCACGGTGTCGCGACGACGGTGGTGGCCGGGCTCGAGGCATGCGGGTTCAATCCCGATCCGCATGGAGCCACGGCATCGGACCTGCTGTTCGTGCGCTCGGTCGAGTCCTGGCGCCGCGTGGCCCGCGGCATGATCGCCGATCCGACCCAGGAGAAGGCGCTGATCCTCGTCTCGGTGCTGGTCGACAGCCGCCCGGTCTGGGGCCTGCACCTCGGAAGCCCGATCTCGGAGACGTTCCGCGTCGCCCCGGGCAACCCCGACCTGCTGCGGATGCTGGCCCGCTTCGCGCTCTCCTACCGGCCGCCGACCGGGTTCATGCGCGGGCTCGTCGTCGAGCACAGCGGCGAGCACCGCGGCCGGCTCGACCTCAAGAAGGCCGGGATCGTGCCCGTTGTCGGCCTCGCCCGATGGGCCGGCATGGCGGCCGGAGTGACCAGCGGCTCGACCGGCGAGCGGCTGCGCGCCGCCGCCGACGCCGGCACCTTGCCGAGCGCACACGCCCACACGCTGATCGACGCGTTCGAGCTGATCCACGGGTTGCGGATCGAGCACCAGGTCCAGCTAATGCGGGCCGGCCGCGCCCCCGACGACTACGTCGATCCGGCGGCCCTCAGCGCACTGACCCGCAGCCATCTCCGGGAGGCCTTCCGGGCCGTGGCGTCGATCCAGAAGCGCATCGCCGCCGACGTCCACATCGGAGTCACGTGAGACCCCGGCTGCCGTCGCTCGGCGGCCGCGAGCCGCGCTGCACGTCGGCGGCCGCGTACGCGCGAGCTGAGCGCTCGGGCCGGCGGATGCCGTGGCGCGAGGCGAGCTGGTGCGTGGTCGACCTCGAGCTGAGCGGGCTGGACCCCGGGCGGCACGAGATCATCTCCTTCGGCGCGCTCCCGGTCGAGTGCGGCCGGGTGCAGCTGCATCACGCCGTCACGGGGCTGGCGCGGCCGGAGGGGGTCCTCAGCGAGTCCTCGATCCGCGTGCACGGCATGCGCGCCGCCGACCTGGCCGACGCGCCGCCGCTCGACGCGGCGATCGTGCCGTTGCTGGAGGCGATGACGGGGCGGATCCTCGTCGCCCACGCGGCCGGGGTGGAGCGAGCGTTCCTCGGCCCGGCGCTGCGCCGGCAGGGGGTGAAGCTGCGCGGGCCGATCGTGGACACGATCACGCTCGGTCAGGTGTGGCTACACGAGCGCGACGGGAGCGCGCCGCCGTGGGTCTCGCTGACCGCGCTGGCCGGGCTGCTGGGACTGCCCGCCGAGCGGCCCCACGACGCGCTCGGCGACGCGCTCACGACCGCCCAGATCTTCATCGCGCTCGCCACCCACCTCGATGACGGCCATGCGCAGACCGTCGGGAGCCTCGTCCGCGCCGGCCGCCGGCTGGCGTCGATGGTCGCCTATGCCGGCGGGCCCGGTAGCGTGTCGGCATGACCGGCGACTGGCGCGACTACCGTCCGGCGATCTGGCTGGCGATGCTCGGGATCGCGGTGATCCTCGTGATCCCGTCTCCGGTGAACTACATCGGGGCGATCGCGCTCGGCGGATCGATCGGCGTGGCGATCCGCATCAGCCAGCGCCGCCGCGCAATCGCCAGGAATCCCCCGCCGTCCAAGTCGAGGTCCAAGACCCGCCGGCGCAAGTGAGGCGTCCCGGGGCGACGATCCCGGTTCGCTAGGTTCTCGGGATGGAATATCGCACGCTTGGAACCACCGGAGTGAAGGTCAGCCCGCTGTGCCTCGGGGCGATGATGTTCGGCGCCTGGGGCAACACCGATCACGAGGACTCGGCCCGGATCATCCACCGCGCACTCGACGCAGGGATCAACTTCATCGACACCGCCGACGTGTACTCGCGCGGCGAGTCCGAGGAGATCGTCGGCAAGGCGCTGGCCGGCGGTCGTCGCGACGACGTCGTGCTGGCCACGAAGGTGCACGGCAAGATGGGGGATGACCCCAACCAGTTCGGCAACTCGCGGCGCTGGATCATCACCGAGGTCGAGAACAGCCTCAGGCGGCTCGGCACCGATTGGATCGACCTCTACCAGATCCACCGTCCGGAGCTCGACACCGACATCGACGAGACGCTCGGCGCGCTCACCGACCTCGTGCGCGCGGGCAAGGTCCGCTACATCGGATCCTCGACCTTCCCGCCGAGCCAGATCGTCGAGGCGCAATGGACCGCCGAGCGCCGCGGCCGCGAGCGCTTCGTGACCGAGCAGCCGCCGTACTCGATGCTGATCCGAGGGGTCGAGAACGACGTGCTCCCGACCTGCCGGCGCTACGGCATGGGCGTGATCCCGTGGAGCCCGCTCGCCGGCGGGTGGCTGTCGGGGCGCTACCGCAAGGACACCGACATTCCCGAGTCCCGGCGCGCCCAGATGCTGCCGAGTCGCTATGACATGTCGCTGCCCGGCAACCAGCGCAAGCTCGACGCGGCCGATGCACTGGCGCGGCTGGCCGACGAGTCCGGGATGTCCCTGATCGGGCTGGCGCTCGCGTTCGTGATCCGGCATCCCGCCGTGACCTCGGCGATCATCGGCCCGCGCACGATGGAGCACCTGGAGTCGCAGCTGCCGGCGGCCGAGATCGCGCTGAGCGACGAGATCCTCGACCGCATCGACGAGATCGTGCCGCCGGGCGAGAACGTGAACCCGTCGGATACCGGCTGGGAGAACCCGAATCTGAAACCGGCCGCTCGCCGCCGGTAAGAAGTGGATAGGTCCAAAGCACGGAGGCGAAATTTCTCACCCGGCGGACTCCGCAGAGGTGCCGCGCTTCGATAGGGTCTGCCTCCCACGGAGGCCGGGGGAGGAGACGATATGTACAAAGCGATCGTTGTGGGAACCGATGGGTCCGAAACCGCCAAGCGGGCGGTCGAGGAGGCGGCGACGCTGGCCAAGGCGCTCGGCTCGGATCTGCACATCGTGGCCGCGTATGAGCCGGTGCGCGGGGCCCGGATCTCGGGCGCGCCCGACGCGGCGGCCAAGATCTGGGCGCCGCTGCCCGATGCGCAGGTCGACGCGACCGTGGAACAGGCGGCCGTGGCCGTCCGCGTGGGCGGCGTCGAGGCCAGGACGCACACGCTGCGCGGGGATCCGGCCGATGCCCTGGTCGAGGTCGCGGCCAAGGTGGGGGCGGAGCTGATCGTGGTCGGCAACCAGGGCATGCACAGCGCCCGCCGGTTCGTGATGGGCAGCGTGCCCAACAAGGTGTCGCACAAGGCGCGCTCGAGCGTGCTGATCGTCTCGACCGACCGCGCCTGAACGATCAGCGGTCCCCGGCCGCCGCGCGACACTAGAACAACGCGGCCTGCGGGTCCGGCTCGGGCGGCGCGAGGCACTCGGGTCCGTCGTAGCGGGCGTCGTTGACCGCCCGGCCGACCGGATGCAGCGCCGTCCGCTCGGGGGGCAGACTCGTGAGCAGCGCGGGGAGCCGGGCCACCG
>DATMGZ010000160.1:0-4455 GCA_035555155.1 Solirubrobacteraceae bacterium
CCCGATGCCCGATCGCACAGCGGCGCGGCGCGAGGAGGCGCGCATCAAGCGGCTGTCCCGGTCGGCGAAGCTGGCGCTGGTGGCAACATCAAAGGTTGCTGTGACCGCCCCGCCCGGCGCCTGAGATTGGTCAACTCTCCGGTTATCCACGGTCGAAGGGCTTGCCGCGTAGGTCGAGCGGCGCGCGCAGGGCGAGGAAGCGTTCGAGCTCCACGGCGGCGACCTCGAACCATCCGCGCCCGCTCGGACTCGAGGCAAGACGGCCGCCGACCGCGATCTGCTGCCACTCGGGTCGAATCTCGTGCGCGCTCGTGCTGCCGCCGTTGTCCAGGTGGTCCCAGCTGTACTAGCCGGCGCGATTGCAGCCCATCTGCGCCAGCCACGGCCACACCCGTGACGGTGGCGCGTCGATCGTCACCGCCATCGTTGCGGTGCGCGTGCCGCCGGGGATCAGGCCGGCGCCCGGAAACGTCTCGTCCACCTCCGCATCGCCCACACCCCAGCGCAGCAATCGCGGCCGCGCGAGGATCCCGTAGGCGCCGAGCGAGAACGCGAGCAGTCCGGTCAGCCGGCAGGCGCGGGTCATCGTTGCACCCAGGCTCGCAACCGGCTCCGCGATCCACAACCGCGGAACCACGCGGGGCCGGTGCGTAGTCGCCCACACCCCAGCTGCCGGAAGCTGCCGATACCGGCGGCCCCACGATCGTCCACGATGTGCTCATGCGCCACCCGCTGCGCCTCGTCTTCGTCCTCAGCGCCGGGTCATGCACGCTCTACTGGGCGTTGCTGCGGCGGCCGATCCTGACCTGGGGGGCGACCGCCGCCGAGGCGGCAGCGCGCCTCCCCGGCGACGATCTCCTCGCGGACGCCGACGGCATCTCCACCCGGGCGATCGAGATCGATGCGCCGGCCGCCGCCGTGTGGCCGTGGATCGCGCAGATTGGACCGGCCCCTCGCGGCGGCGCCTACACCTACGACTGGATCGAGAACCTGCTCGGGCTCGACATGCACAGCGTCGACCGCGTGCTGCCCGAGTTCCAGCACCCCGAGGTGGGCGAGACGATCGGCTTCGGCCCGAACCGGATGCGACTCGAGCAAATGGAGCCCGAGCGCGTGCTCGCGTGGCGCTCCGAGGATGGCAACTGGGTGTGGACGTTCGTGCTCGAGGAGCGCGCCGGACGCACGCGGCTGATCAGCCGCAACCGCTTCCGTCTCCCGACCCTGGCCGCGCGCATCGGCATGCTGCCGATGGAACCGGGCTCGCTGGTGATGGAGCGCAAGATGTTGCAGGGGATCCGCCAGCGCGCCGAGCGGCTCGCCGCGGTCGCGCCCGACCCGCCGCGCGAGCCTTAGGTCCTTAGCCGAGCGTTCCGAGCGCCAGCGGCACCACGCGCTCGGCGCCGGCGCGCCGCAGCTGGCCGCCGGCCATCGCCAGCGTCCAGCCCGAGCTGCGACGATCGTCGAGCAGGGCGCCGGTGCCCGGTGGGGGCGCAGCGATGATCGTGAAGGCGCCGCGGACGTTGGCGGCCTGCTGCACGGCATTGGCCATCTCGCGCTGCGGCGGTCGATCTTCGGTGCGTCGGATGAGCTCGAGGTGGGGGATCCCCAACGCGGCGGCGAGGCGCTCGGCCAGCCGCGGCATCGCGTCGCCGAGGCGCGCGGAGGGGACCGCGGTGATCCACGCCACCGGGTCGCTCCCGTCACCGGCGCGGCGAACGATGTCGGCCAGCGCGAGCACCACTTCCTCCTCGAACGAACCGGTGCGGAGTCCGCGCTCGACGGCGGCCCACCAGCCACCGTCGCCGAAGCGCGCGAGTGCCCACCCCGCCTCGAGGCGGGCGTCCTCGGGGATCTTGCGCATCGTGCCGCCGGCGTCGGGCGCCATCTTCTTGGCCTCGAGCACGATCGGCGTCGAGCGCAGGTGACGTCCGGCCAGCTCGACCAGGGCCCGGTCCGGAGGCCGGCCGAACCGTGGCGCGGTGCAGACCGAGCAGCGGCCGCAGTCGCGCGCGTCCGTGTCGTCGAGCTCCTCCTGCAGGGCCCGCATCAGACAGCGGCCGTCGGTGCCGAACGACGCCATGGCCTGCTGCTCGGCGCGGCGCAGGGCGGTCACCTGGGCATAGCGCTCGGCGTCGTAGGTCCAGTCCGCGTCGGGGACGATGTGCCAGCGCGTGCCCTGGCGGCGCACCGCGCCCTCGACGTCGAGGATCTTCAACATCGCCTCGATCCGGCCCATGCCCAGGTTCACCACCGCCATCAGCTCGCGCGTCGTGCGCCCTTCGTCGCCGGCGCCGCTCAGCTCGGCCAGAACCGCCGCGACCCGCTCGCGGGCCGGGAAGGCCTGCTCGATGAAGAAGTCCTGGATGCGGCGGTCCTCGCCGCCGCGCAGCAGCACGATGTCGGCGTGGTCCACTCCGCGACCGGCGCGACCGACCTGCTGGTAATAGGACACGACCGATCCCGGTGCCTGGTAGTGCACGACGAACGTCATGTCGGCCTTGTCGTAGCCCATCCCCAATGCGCTGGTGGCGACGACGGCCTTGACCTCGTTGCGCAACAGGCGCTCCTCGGTGGCAATCCGGTCCTCGGTCTCCTGCTCGCCGCTGTAGGCCAGCGCGGCAACGCCGTTGTCCGAAAGGAATGCGGCGACCTGCTCGGCGTCGCGCTTGGTCAGCGTGTACACGATGCCCGAGCCCGGCAGCGTGGGCAGGTACTCGACGAGCCAGGCCAGCCGCTGCGCCGGCCGCGGCAGCTCGAGCACCTCGAGGCGTAGGCTCGTCCGGGCCAGCGGACCGCGGTAGGAGCGCAACGGCTCGCCGCCCGGACTGGCGAGCTGCTCGAGCACATCACCCACGACGCGATCGTTGGCGGTGGCGGTGGTACCGAGAACCGCAACGCCGGGCGCCAGCGCATCGAGCATGTCCTTGACCCGCCGGTAGTCGGGCCGGAAGTCATGCCCCCAGTCGGAGATGCAATGGGCCTCGTTGATCACCAGCAGCCCCACCGATGCGGCGAACAACGGCAGCATGGCCTCGCGGAAGCGCGGGTTGTTGAGTCGCTCGGGACTGATCAGCAACAGGTCGACGGTGTCGGCAGCGAGCCGATCGCGCACCTCGTCCCACTCCTCGCGGTTGGTGCTGTTGACGGTGTGCGCACGCAACCCGAGCCGCTCGGCGGCGGCGATCTGGTTGCGCATCAACGCCAGCAACGGGCTGACGATCAGCGTCGGTCCGGCGCCGGCCTCCCGCAACAACGCCGTCGCGACGAAGTACACCGCCGACTTCCCCCAACCGGTGCGCTGGACGCACAACACGCGCGCCCGATCCAGGACGACGTCGTGGATCGCCTCGAGTTGGCCCGGCCGGAACCGCGAGCGCTCGTCAGCGGTGAGCGCTCGCAGCCGCTCCAGGGCCGCCGTGGCGAAGGACGCGCTCAGCTCGGGAGCCCGTACCCGCGCTCGGCCTTGCGGACCTCGCCGGCCGTGGCCATCTTGCTGAGCGTGCTGCCGACGGTGCCGGTGCCGATGCCCGTCTCCTTGGCGATCTCGGACGCGGTCTTGGGGCCGGTCTTGAGCGAGGCCAGGATCTTGGCCTTGTTCTGACCGCGGGGCGCGCGGGCGCCGTTGCTCGAGGCGGCGGCGCTGCGCGTGGCAGCCGTGCGCCTGGGCGCGGGTGCCGCACTGCGGGTCCGGGGCGCGGGCGCTGCCGCCCGACGGGAGCTCGCGCTGCTCCTGGCCTTCGCTGCCGAGGAGTGCGGCAGGCGACGCTCGATCTCATCGGCCAGCGAACGCAGTTCGGCGGCGGCACCCTGCGCAGCCTTCACAGCCTTCTTGCTGGCGCCGTCACCGATGTCGCTGAGCGTCTTGGCAACTTGCCTACGCACACCAACCTTGCGCAGGCGGTCAAACAGGTCAGTTTCGTTCTTGGCCATCGTTGTCTCCTAGGTGTTTACGGCGGAATGCCGTTAGGCAACCCTAGCGGGGTTGGCCCCCGGGTTAGAGTGAGGGCATGGATGCTCGCTACGACGTGCTTGACGATGCCGCCCGTTTGGCGCGTGATTTCATCAACAGCCTGCCCTCGCGACCCGTGCATGCCACGGCGGACATCGATGCGCTGCGCGCCGCTCTCGGCCGGCCGCTGGCGGAGGACGGGGTGGACCCTCGGGAGGTGATCGCCGCCCTCGCGCGCGACGTGGAGCCCGGTGTGGTCGCCTCGGCGGGGCCGCGTTACTTCGGCTTCGTCATCGGTGGCTCACTCCCCGCGGCGGTTGCCGCCGACTGGCTCACCGCGGCGTGGGATCAGAACGCCGGCGGGTACGTCGTCGCGCCCGCCCTGTCGGTGGCCGAGGAAGTAGCGGCCGGATGGCTCCGCGAGCTGCTCGGGCTGCCCACCTCGTGCGGCGTCGGCTTCGTGACCGGCGCTCAGATGGCGCACGTCACCTGTCTCGCCGCGGCAC
>DATMGZ010000161.1:0-7652 GCA_035555155.1 Solirubrobacteraceae bacterium
AGGCCGGCGAAGATCGAGAACACGGCGCCGCCCATCAGCACGTAGTGGAAGTGGGCGACCACGAAGTACGTGTCGTTGAGCTGCCAGTCGATCGGGAAGGTGGCCAGGAAGATGCCGGTGATGCCGCCGACCACGAAGATCGCGATGAAGCCGATGGCGAAGTAGAGCGAGGCGGTCATCACGAGCGAGCCCCGCCACAAGGTGGCCACCCAGTTGAAGATCTTGACCCCTGTCGGCACGCCGATCAGGAACGAGCTCAGCATGAAGAAGCCGAGCACGACGACCGGAACCGGTGAGGCGAACATGTGGTGGGCCCATACGAGGACGGCCAGGAAGGCGATCACCGCCGTCGCCGCCGCGATCGCCTTGTAGCCGAAGATCGGCTTGCGCGAGTACACCGGGATGACCTCGGAGATCATGCCGAACCCGGGCAGGATCATGATGTAGACCTCGGGGTGCCCGAAGAACCAGAACAGGTGTTGCCACAGCACCGGCGAGCCGTGGTTGGTCGGATCGAAGAAGTGGGTGCCGAAGTGGCGGTCGGTGAGGAGCATCGTCACCGCCGCGGCGACCACCGGCAGGGCCACGATCAGCAGCACCGCGTAGATCAGGATCGTCCACACGAACAGCGGCAGGCGGCCCCAGCTCATGCCCGGCGCCCGCATGTTGACGATCGTGGCATAGAAGTTGATCGCGCCGACCAACGAGGAGATGCCGGTGATGTGGATCAGGAAGATCCACGCGTCCTGCCCGCCGCTGGGCGAGTAGAGGGTCTCCGAGAGTGGGGGGTAGCTCCACCAGCCGGCCTCGGGCGGGCGGAAGAAGAGCGTGAAGTAGAACACGATGCCGCCGAACAGGAGCAGCCAGAAGGAGAGCGCGTTCAGGCGCGGGAAGGCCATGTCCCTGGCGCCGATCATCAGCGGCACGAAGTAGTTGCCGAATCCCGCCATGATCGGCACCACGAACAGGAAGATCATCGTCGTGCCGTGGATCGTGAGCAGCTGGTTGTAGTGCTCCGCGCTGATCAGCGTGTTGTTCGGGACCCCCAGCTGCAGCCGCATGAGCAGCGCCTCGACACCGCCGAGGATGAAGAACACGAAGGTCGTGACCATGTACATGATCCCGATCTTCTTGTGGTCGGTCGTGGTGACCCAGTCGACCCATTTCTTGGTCTCACGGGGCTTGTGGACCTCGTGGGCGATGATCTGGGGAACCGGGCGAACGGCGTAGTCGGTCGTGGACATGGCGTCTGTTCTCCTAGAGGTTTCCGGTCGCCGTGAGCACTCGCCGGAGCTGGATCACCTGCTGGTTGGCGGCGTTGATCGCCGCGGTCTGCTGCTGAAGCCACGCCTGGTAGTCAGTCGGGCTGACGACTTTGACGAGCGCCGTCATGGCCGCGTGATTGCGCCCGCACAGCTGGGCGCACTGGCCGTGATAGATCGCGCCGGCGTAGGGCGCCTTGAACCACGTGTACGTCGTATAGCCGGGCACCGCGTCGACCTTGCCGCCCATCGACGGGATCCACCACGAATGGATCACGTCGGTGGACTGAATCACGAGCACCACGGTCGTGTGGGCCGGCGCCACCATCTCCTGATAGGAGTAGGGCAGCTTGGGCGTGAACGGGTTGCTCTTGCACGCCGCCCCGTACGTGTAGCGCCAGATGTACTGGCGGCCGGTCACGCAGATCGTCAGCTTCTTGCCGTTCGGCGGCGTCGGCGCCGTCGTCGAGGCCGAGAGCACGAGGCCGTCGGCGCCGGAGTTCGGCGGGTTGATGATGCTGGGCAGCTTGATGAACGTGACCACGGTCAGTACGACCAGGATCACGCCGGCTCCGACCGTCCACCCGATCTCGAGCTTCGTGTTGCCGTGGATCTGCGCGGCGACGGCGCCCTTCTTGGCCCGGAACTTGTAGACCGAGTAGAGCAGCGTCAGCTCGACGCCGAGGAACACGACGATCGCGATGTAGAGCACGATCTTGTAGAGCGAGTGGATCGCGTCCGCGTTCGGCGATCCGCCCGACTTCGGGGTCAGGAAGTCCGCAAACGCACCGGGGGCGAGCGCCAGCGAGGCGATGAGCGAGATCGCGACCGCCACCAGCAGTCCGCGGCGGTGGCGTCGGCGGCGGTGTTGGGCGTCGGTGACGTCGGGTCGCAAGGCCGCGGCATTCTATCCACGGAGGGGGCGATCGTGATCAGCCCCGGCCATCGTGAGGTCCGCTCGCGGGCGGTGTCTCGATCACGACGCGGCAGGGCCGGTGGGCCAGGAGGTAGCTCGCGGTGGGTCCGAGAGCCCGCTCCGAGGCGGGTGCGTGCTCGGTGCCCAGATAGATGATCTCGGCGTGCCGGCGCTCGGCCTCCTCGACGATCGCGGCCCCCGGGTTACGGGTGCGGATCAGCCGCGTCTGCACCCTCAGCCCAGCGTGGCGGCCCCGCACCTTCGCGCTTTCGAGCACGCTCAGGCCGAGCTGTTCCTCCTCTTCGAGTCCGGAGTCGAGTGAGAGCTGGTTGGGGACGCGGAGCACGTAGACCGCCTCGACCGTGGCGTCCTCGCCGACGAGCTTGGCCGCCGTTCTCAGCACCGAGGCGTCGACGTCGGTACCGAAGATCGGCACGATCGCGGAGCGATAGGCAAGCTCGATGAACGACACCGGCCGCTCCCGGCGGGCGATTCGGTACTGCTGGAAGAGGTCCAGGCCGCTACGGCGGCGGTAGACGACGTAGCCGACCAGGCCGATGATCATCCAGCCGACGCCGACGGTACGGGCCTCCGTGTGCAGGATCAGCACCGAGATCCAGGCCAGGAAGGTGCCGATGCCGCCGAGCACGGCGGTCATGGGGATCTGGGCGCCCCGGAAGCGGATGTTCCAGGGCATACGATACGGACGCTCACGGTCGGGCTCCTTGATTCGAAGCGCGATCACGGCGGCGTGGGCGGTGGTGAACGACAGCATCGCCCCGAACGAGTAGAGATTGCCCAGGAAGTCCGTCTTGCCCGGGATCAGGAGGATGCCCGCGATCACCGAGAAGGTGATGATCGTGAACCAGGGGGTGCGGTGGCGGGGGTGAAGGCTCGAGAACAGACCTGGCAGCTGGCGGTGCTCCGCCAGCGACCACGACAGGCGCGAGATCCCGATCAGGCCCGCGTTGGTGGCGATGAACAGGATCGTCGCCGCCAGCACGCCGACGTAGTAGCGCAGCACGGTCAGCACGGCGCCGTGGATGCCCAGGTGCTCGACGATCCCGAGCACGGGGTCGTTCTCGAAGCCGTGGGGCGGTGGCTGCCCGAGGAGGGTCGTGTGGTGCCCGGCCACGGTGATCACGGGCAGTGCCGAGAGCGCGACCACCGTGATGCCGGCGTACACGCCGAGCACCGCGAACAGGACCAGGTTGACCGCCTTGGGCACGTCCCGGCCGGGGTCGCGGGCCTCCTCGGCCATATTCGACACCGTCTCGATGCCGGTGTAGGCGACCATCGCCAGTGACAGCGCGAAGATCACCTCGGAGTAGCTCGGGACGGTGCCCAGGTGCACCTGGTTGACCAGCAGGCTCGGGTCGAGGACGAGGAACGCGCCGACGATGATCAGCAGGACCTGGGTGACGAGGTCGGCCACCGCGAGGAAGAGGTTCAGCTTCGCCGACTCCCCCAGCCCGCGGATGTTCAGCACCGCCAGCAGGACGATGACGACGAGCCCGCCGATCACATCCCCGGGCCCGTGCGTGAGGGCGGGGAAGAACGCGCCGAGGTAGTGCGGCACGAAGAAGGCCGAGATCGCGATCGTGAGGATGTAGTCGAGGCTGAGCGCCCAGCCGGCGAAGAACGAGACGAGCTCGTTGAACGCGTGGCGCGCGAACGAGGAGGAGCCGCCCGCCTCGGGGAACATCGAGGCGCCCTCGGCATAGGTCTTGGCCGTCAGGGCGAACAGGCCGCCGGCCAGCATGAACACGATCGGCGTCAGCCCGAGCGCATGGGCGGCGACCAGGCCCAGCGCGTAGTAGATCGAGGAGCCGACGTTGCCGTAGGCGGTGGCGAACAGCCCGCCGACGCCGACACTCCGTCGCAGACCGTGGGTCTCGATGCGCGCCATCGCCGCCTGAACCGTAGGGCTGGTGCCCGTCAAGGTTCCGCTAAGGAAGCGCCCGGCTACGCTGAGAACGGGTTAAGGCGCCTGGTCGTACGGCTCGCGCAGCCGGTAGCCGACGCCGGGCTCCTGGATCTTCGACAGGTCCGACTGCTGCGACCTGCAGCGGCCCGGCGATCCGCTCGAGCTCGGGCCGGGTCAGGCGGCAGTCCTCGGACGCGTAGAGCCAGCCGGGCGCCGCGGAGCAGTGCAGCGGTATCGTGATCTCGCCGTCGCGGCTCGCGCGCGCCGCCTCGAGCACCATCCTGGGCGTGCTCGCGTCGGTCGCCTCGGCGACGAGGCCGGCGACCTTCCGCAGCCGCACCAGCAGGCTGTGTCCTCGAGAATCGCTGAGGCCGCACCGGCCAGCAGCGCCGCCTCGCGCTCCCGTAGGCGGTCGAGAACAGCGCGTTGACGCCGAGGACGCGCTGCGGTCCTTCGATTCGGCGCTCGGCCATCAGGCGGGGTGTGCGCCAATCGACTCATCCATTATGGGCAAACGTATACTGGCCGCGACTTGCGCATGTCGAGGGGTATTCGAGCGACCGCCTGGGCCTTGGTCGCCGCAGGGGTCGCCGCGCCGGTCCTGCGTCGCCGGCTGCGGCTGCCGCCCGCCGCGGTGATCGGGGCCGGGGTGCTTGCGCCGGTCGCTCTGTGCGTCGCGGTGCCGCGCTCGCGCGGGCGTGACGCCGCCGTATGCGCGCTGAACATGTGGGGCTACGTGGCGGCGTACGAGATGCCGAACGACGATCCGGATCGTCTCCTGCGTCGGGTCAAGGTCCGCTACCCGATCGTGATCGACCGTATGCTCGGACTCGGGACGGCGCCCACGGTCCGGCTGCAGCATCGTTTCGCGCGCCCCGGGGAGGTCAACCGCTTCGAGCGCGTGCTCGTCTTCTGCCACTGGGTGTGGTTCGCCGTGCCGCACGGCAGCGTCATCTACATCCTCCTGCGCCACCGCGAGCGGTTCGGCAGCGCGGCTGCGCGGATGTACGCGGTGTTCGACATCGGCGCGCTCTTCTACTGGGTGATCCCGACGGCCCCTCCCTGGTGGGCGGCGGCCCGGGGTCAGCTCGATGACAGTCGCGGTCTGCCGATCAGAAGGATGATGATCGAATATGGGGAGCAGTTCTGGGAGGACCGCTGGGGCGCCCTTTACGATGTCCTGGGAGGAAATCCACTTGCTGCAATGCCGTCGCTTCACTTCGCCACGTCTGTGATGGCCGCTCACCTGCTGACAGAGGCCGGCCCTGTGCCTGGTGCCGTCGGCTGGGCGTACGCGGCCACGCTCGGACTCGCGCTGGTCTATCTGGGAGAGCACTACGCGGTCGATCTCCTGGCTGGACTCGCCCTGACCGAATCCGTTCGCCACCTGGCACCGCGTGCCGCCCCCCTCGCGGCCGCATTCTCACGGGCAGTCCAGCGACTCGAAGCACAGGCGGGGTCGGCATAGGAGAACGGGTGGCCGACGACGCCCTCACCCAAGCGCGGGCGCCGGAGTCGACCGACCCTGTCGTGATGACCTCCTCCGAGGAGGAGATGCCGCGGGTCCGGTTCACGCGCAACCGGGTCCTCGCGTTCGGGCTGTTCGTCGTCTCGTCGGTCGCCTTCATGTACTTCGTGCTGCCGAAGGTGCTGGGTCTCCAGGACACCTGGAACCGGATCCAACAGGGCAACACGTGGTGGTTCGGGCTCGCGGCGATCCTCGAGATCTGCTCGTTCATCGGCTACATCGCCGTGTTCCGGGCCGTGTTCGTGCGCGGCGACTCGCGCATCGGCTGGCGCGAGAGCTACCAGATCACGATGGCCGGGCTCGCTGCCTCGCGCCTGTTCGCGGCCGCGGGGGCCGGCGGCATCGCGCTGACGGCGTGGGCGGTGCGGCGCTCGGGAATGGAGGCGAGGATCGTCGCCTGCCGGATGATCGCCTTCCTCGCCCTCCTCTACGGCGTCTACATGGCGACACTGGTGATCGACGGGATCGCGCTGTACACCGGCATCTTCCCCGGCAAGGCTCCATTCGCGATCACGATCATCCCGGCGATCTTCGGCTTCTCGGTGATCGTGATCTTCCTGGCCGTCTCGCTCCTGCCGGGGGATTTCGACCGGCTGGTGGCGCGCTGGACCAGCGACAGCGGCCGGATCGGCCGAATCGCCCGCAGCCTTGCGACCGTCCCGGCTTCGGCGGCCACCGGCGTCCGGACCGCGATCGGGCTCGTCCGCACCCGCGATCCTCACCTCCTCGGCGCGATCGCCTGGTGGTATTTCGACATCGCCGTGCTGTGGGCGTGCTTTCACGCCTTCGGCGCCTCACCGCCCAAGGCGGTCATCGTGATGGCCTACTTCGTGGGCATGATCGGCAACACGCTGCCGCTGCCGGGCGGGATCGGTGGGGTCGACGGCGGCATGATCGCGGCCTTCACTGCGTTCGGCGTGGACGTCGAGGTCTCGGTCGTCGCGGTTCTCAGCTACCGGGCGTTCGCGTTCTGGCTGCCGACTATCCCGGGCGCGATCGCCTACCTGCAGCTGCGCAAGACGGTCCACCGCTGGCGGAGTGAGCCGGCGATCGCGATCCGCGGTACCTCCGGGGCGTCCTGAGGGCGCGCCGCATCGGGGAGAGGGTCAGGAGGTCCGCGTGGTGACCGGCGCCGGCGCGGCCGCCGGAGCTGGGGCCGGCGCGGCGGCGACAGGGGCGGCGCTCACCGGTGCGCTCGGCGTCGAGGGCACCGACACCGCGCTCGGCGCGGACGCGCTCGCGGCTGAGCTCGCGGCGGAGGCGGCCGACGTGCTCGTCGCGCCCTTGGCCGCGGCCGCCTGAGCCGCGGCCGCCTTGATGGCGGCCGTGGCCGCGGCGGCCAGCCGCGCGTTGGCCTGAAGCAGGCGCTTGCGGACCAGCGCGTCATCAGCGCGCGCCTGCGCGAGCCGCGCGCGAAGGATCTGCTCGCTATAGGCGCGGTGGGCGGAGATCGCCGCCTGCCGGCTGCCCCAGGCGGTCACCTGCGAGAGGCTGGCCCGGAGCTGGGCGGCGGTGCGGGCATTGGCCCGGGCTGCGGCACGGCGCAGGGCGGGATCGTCGCCGGAGGCGAGCTGCACGAACACCACCAGCCACGCGGCGATGAACAGCGCCACCGAGGAGACCACGACCCGGCGCCGCAGACGCTGGGTGCGGCGGGAGCGCTTGCGCAGACGGGCGCGTGCGGCGAAATCGATCTGGTCGGTGTCGTAGCTGTCGTATGAACCGTCAGCCGTCGCCTGAAGCTCAGCAGTCGTCATTCCGCCTCCACGTCGCTGGTCGGGGATTGCCGGATCGGGACCCGCGGCGACTGCATCTCACCGTGGCCTTGTCGGGGTCTAGCGGCCCAACCTCAGAAGAACGTAAACGCCTGCTACATGGGAGTTTTCTCATCTTCTCCACACTTCGTTCTTAGGCGCCGATGTCGTACTGAGACACATGAACCCGCTGACCGACCCAGGCCCCCACCTGTTCTGGATCACCAGTCGCGCCGCCGGCAACCTGGCCCTCGTGCTCTCGAGC
>DATMGZ010000162.1:0-21570 GCA_035555155.1 Solirubrobacteraceae bacterium
GCTGACCCGTCCGTTGGTACGTTGCGGGCTGAACTGAGCGCCCGGGCTCCCTGCGTGGAACACCTCGCTAACCGCGGCACCGTGGGCGACCAGGTCGTCGCGCGCGGCCTCGATATCGGAGACGATCAGGTAAAGGCCCCGGGCCGAGCCGGGCGCGGCCGATGTCATGTTCGTGCCGAACTGGATCGAGCCCCCCGAGCCGGGCGGCGTGAACTGAACGACGCGGAAGCCGTTCTCGAAGGGGAAGTCGGCGTCGAGCCTCCATCCGAGCCGACCATAGAACTCCTTCGCACGGTCGACCTTGGAGACAGGGATGACGACGACCTCGAGCTTCATGTCGATGCTGTTGACACTGGCCATCCCACCGCCGTCGTCGCCGCGGACCTCCATTGCGCTCATCTCGGCCTCCATCGATCGGTCGCGCCATGCAGGGCGATCCGGCCCAAGCCACGTACGGCCGACGCACGGCGACACGACGGGAACGCCGACGCTGGGGAGAGTGCGCTGCGGTGGATTGACACCAGCCCGGACCTAGAGCCCTCCCAGCCGTTCTTCGACCGGGACGCTTCGTTGACAGTTGCAACACTTCCTCTTGATCGAGCGAAAGTCAAGCTCCCCCCGACGCGAATCCTCAAGCTGATCCGAACCGACGTCATCGGTCCTGCTCCGCCCGGTGGCTGACGCGCAAGTAAGTCTGTCCGGCTCCCGTCACGGCGGCGAGCACGAGATCGTCTCCAGGCCCGTGCGGAACACGAGGATCGCGCTGTTGACGACCGCCGAGGTTCGGCTCATGTGCTGCCGCGGTCAGCGGGCCTTTCAGTTCGCGCCGGGCCGCGAGGCGGCGATCAGGCTCACCCGGGCCGCTGCACGAGCACCACGACCGGGTCGGCCGGCACCAGTCGGAGCGCGGCGAGCGGCGTCGGCTGCTCGGGCACCGGAGCGGCGGCGCGGTAGCGCAGAACCGTGTAGCTCCCCGTGTGCCGTCTCCCGACGAGCGTGAATCCGGGCAGGGCCGGCGGCACGGCCGGATTCGGGGGCGAGGCGGACACGCTGGCGCCGGCCGGGCGGTAGACGAGCGCCACCACGTCGACCTCCTGCACAGCGGTGCCGGGCGGGAACTCCGACAGGCGCGACATGTACGCGCCGAGCGCGGCACCGGCGGAGTGGTCGGCGACGATGGCCCGGGGCACCATGGCGGTCCCGAGCGCGCGGGCCGCACCGCGCCAGTCCATGCGTTGGAACGTCGGCGTGGCGATCACGCCGATCACCGAGACGAGGCTGATCAGCACCAGCGCGAGCAGGGCCGCCGCGCCGGTCCGCCCCGCGCGGGCGGCGCCGAAGCCCGTGGCCACGACGACCACGAAGGCAGGGAAGCTCGGGAGCAGATTGCGCGTGTTGACGTAGTCGGTGGCGACGGCCGCCACGAGCAAAGCGAGCAGCAACGTCCCGGTTCCCACCGCGAGCGGCAGTCGGACCGCGTGGCGCTCCCAACGCGATCCGCGCTGCAGCAGGAGCAGCACCGCGAGGAGCACGAGCAGCACGGCGATGATGCTCGTGGCCGTCTTCAGCGGCTCGTCGAAGCCGATGATGTCCTGCTTGACGAGCTGGGCGAGGCGGTAGGCGATCGATCCGGAGTTGTCGGCGATGAACCCGGCTCGCCCGTCGTTCTGGTGGATGGCCAACGGGAGCAGCGCCGCCCCCGCCACCACGACCGGCCCGAAGGCCGCCACGAAGCGGGCGCCTGTCAGCCGTCCGGCCGCGCGCAGGGCGAACAGAAGCCACAGCGCCTCGGCCGCGACCAGGAACACGGCGAAGTAGTGGGCGCACAGCGCCACCGCTCCGCTCAGGCCCCAGAGCAGCAGACGCCGAGCACTCGGCGCCTCGAGTGCCCACACCAGCACCCACAGCGACAGCGCGCTGAGGAGCATGAGCAGCGCGTATGAGCGCGCCTCCTGGGAGTACCAGAACAGGATCGGGTTGACCGCCGTCAGCACTGCCGCAACCAGGCCGACGCGCTCGGACACGAGGCGGCGGCCGAGCAGCCACACGAGCGGGATCGTGAGCGTGCCGCAGAGCGCCGAGAAGGAGCGCAATCCGACCTCGTAGGTGCCGAACACGCGCGACCACAGCCACACGAGCAGGTAGTAGAGCGGCGGCGTGGACTCGCTCTGGGGAACCGTCGAGAGGACGTGCCCGAGGCTGTGGGCCACGATGCCGTGGGTGATCGCCTCGTCGTACCAGAAGCTCTGCTCCCCCAGCGTCGGAAAGCGCACCGCTACCCCGAGCAGCACGATCCCGGCCAACAGCCACAGGCTGCGGGCGCCGGCGCGGCGCTGGGCGCCCGCGGCGGACTCGGGCGCGAGCGGCTGAAGGCAATCGGCGGCGACCATCGCGGAGACCTTAGGGAGCGCCCGCCTGGTGCGATACTGCCGCGTGCAACGCGGCAAGATCAGATACGCGGATCAAGGGCTGGGTCTGGCGGTCGGGCTGGGGGCGTTGCTGCTCGTCCACGTAGCGCTGCGCGGCACGTACTGGGATTACAGCGAGGGCGTGTACGCGATGACCGCGCACATGATCCTCCACGGCGGGGACCTCTACGGGACGATCGTCGGCGCCCAGCCGCCGGGAGTGTTCGTGGCCGGAGCGGGCGTGCTGGCGATCCATGATTCGCTCGAGTGGCTCCGCTTCGGCCTGGCGTGCTTCCAGCTCGGCGCCGGCCTGATCGCCGCGGTGATCGTGTGGCGCCTGACCGCCAACCGGATCGCCGCGGTGCTCACGCCGGCCGCGCTCCTGCTGACGCCGTGGGCCGTGCACGAGCACGGCGCGCTGATCCCCGAGCTGGTGGCGCTGCCGGTCCTACTCGGTGCCGCGCTGCTGGCGGCCGATGAGCGCCGGCTGCCCGCGGCCGGGGTCCTGTGCGGACTGCTGCCGCTGATCAAGGTCCCGCTCGCGCTCCCGGCGCTCGTGCTGATCATGGTGTCGGCAGGCCCGCGGCGCGCGGCACGATCGGCGGCGGTGGCGCTCGTCGTCGGGCTCGGGCTGACCACGCTCGCCGGTCAGACCAACGTCTGGCGGGATGTCGTCTACGCGCAGACGCAGAGTGGTTACCGCAGCTTGGGGTCGCTGGCCGGGTACTGGGCGCAGGCGGCGTGGAACCTCGTCGGCCTGCTCGTGCCCGCGGCGTTCGCCGTCCTGAATCGCGGGCGCATGCGCGACCGGAGGCTCGCCGCGACCAGCTTGGGGCTGGCCGGGGCGATGCTCGTCCTGTTCCTCAGCAACGCCAAGCTCGGCACTTCGCTCAACGTCGCCGTGGCGGTCGAGGCGACGCTCGTGCCGCCGGCCGTGTGCGGGATCGTGCTCGCCCGGCGATGGGCGCGTGTGGCCTGCGCCGTCGCTGTGGCGTTCACGCTCGCCCAGAGCATCTCGCTCGTGGCCGACCCACGCCACCCGCGACCGTTCCTGCGCCTCGGCTCCCAGCCGGCCTGGGCGATCGCGATGACCCGTGGGCAGCTGAGCGCCGCGGTTGCCGCGGCCCGGCGCTGTCCACCCGGGGTCCCGTTCGGCGGCGCCCCGCTGATCGCCTTCGCCGCCGGACGACAGATGGCGGCCGGCCAACCCGACCAGTTCATCGTCTCGCACGCGCGCGTCCTGCGATCCGTGCAGGCGGAGGTGGCGCGCACGCCGGTGTGCTGACGGCTTACACGATCCGCGCGGTCCGGCGCTTCCCACCGTGCGCCCAGGAGATCGTCGATCCCGACACGCGCAGGCGCGAGATCTCGCGCGGCTGCGGAACCGAGTCCAGCGTCCGGAAAATCGGAAGTGCGGGTGCTGCGGCGGTCCCACACCTGCAGCTGGGTCGAGCCGCCTTGGAAGTCGCCCACCCAGGCCAGCGCTCCGGTGCTCGTCATCACCACGCCTGATCGCGCCGAGTCGTCCGGAGTCGAGGGATCCCCGTACAGCAGTGCGAGCAGGGCCGAGACGCCCTGGCCGAGCCACAGCGCGAGAACGGCCGCGGCCGGGATCCCGATCACGAGCGTCCCGCGCACGATCGAGCGCCGCAGCCGGAGCGCCGTTGGCGCCACCACGGGCCGGAGCAGGGCCGTGGGCACGAGCCGCAACAGGGGCCGGTCGCGACGCGCAAAGGTGAGGATCACGGTCTCGATCCGTCTGTCGAGGGCAGCGCCGGGCGACGTGCGCATCGCGGCAGCATAGTCTTGGGGGGCGCCGTCGCGCGGGGGTGCAATTCGAGGCCCAGGATGGATCTGATGTACTGGTGAGCCGCCGCAACGGGCGCACCGTACAACGACCATGGCCATCCTCTCGACTCTGCGCATGTATCTCCGGCGCCCGCGCAAGCTCGCCAACCCCACCGATCTGTACGCCCATCGCGTGACGCTCCTCGACGGCACCGAGCTCGACCTCGAAGGCCTCCGTGGACGCCCCACCCTGATCGTCAACACCGCGAGCAAGTGCGGCTACACGCCGCAGTATCAGGGCCTGCAGGAGTTGCACGAGCGCTTCGGCAGCCGCGGACTGCAGCTGCTCGGAACCCCCTCCGGCGACTTCGCGGGCCAGGAGTACGACGACGCCGCGGAGATCGGCAGCTTCTGCGAGAAGAACTACGGTGTCAGCTTCCCGCTGACCGAGAAGATGTCGGTCCGCGCCGACCCACACGCGCTGTGGTCCGACCTGGCCCGGCAACCGGGCTCGGGTCCGCCGGTATGGAACTTCACGAAGTACCTCGTCGGTGGCGACGGCCGCCTGGTGGCGCACTGGCCGACGAAGGTCGCCCCCGATGATCCGCGGATCATCACGGCGCTCGAAGCCGCCCTGCCGCCGGGCTGACGCTCCGGGCCGAACGCGGCCGGGAAACAGACATCTGTCGGTGCCGGCGCGCGAGTCTGGATTGCGCCGAGAGGCCGAGGGTATAGTGCGGATTCAGTACCGGTCACGGAAGTCCTCGCGTTGGAGAGCGTGCACAGCGGCCCATGACGGATCGAGTTCAGACCTCCACATCCAACGGCGCCGGCGCCGACGTTGACGCGATCGAGACCAGCGAATGGCTCGAGGCGCTCGATGCGGTCGTCGCGCACGACGGACCGGTGCGGGCACGCGACCTGCTGACCCGGGTCATCGAGCGTGCCCAGCAGGCCGGCACGGGGCCGATCGCGAGCCTCAACACCCCGTACGTCAACACGATCCCGGCCGAGCGGGAGCCGCCCTACCCCGGTGACCCCGAGCTCGACCGGCGGCTGCGGTCGATCATGCGCTGGAACGCGATCGCGATCGTGGTGCGAGCCAACAAGGTGTCCTCGGAGCTCGGGGGCCACATCGCGAGCTACCAATCCCTGGCCACGTTGTACGAGGTCGGGTTCAACCACTTCTGGCACGCCCCGAGCGAGAGCCACGGCGGCGACCTCGTCTACTTCCAGGGCCACTCCTCCCCGGGCAACTACGCCCGGGCCTTTCTCGAGGGCCGGCTGACCGAGCGCCAGCTGCTCGGCTTCCGCCAGGAGGTCGACGGCGCCGGCCTGTCCTCGTATCCGCATCCGTGGCTGATGCCCGACTTCTGGCAGTTCCCCACCGTCTCGCTGGGGATCGGGCCGATCACCTCGATCTACCAAGCGCGGTTCATGAAGTATCTGGAGGCCCGCGGATTCGCCCAGACGGCCGGCCGCAAGGTCTGGACCTTCTGCGGCGACGGCGAGATGGACGAGCCCGAGTCGATGGGCGCGATCGGCCTCGCCGGCCGTGAGCACCTCGACAACCTGATCTGGGTGGTGAACTGCAACCTGCAGCGCCTCGACGGCCCCGTGCGCGGCAACGGCAAGATCATCCAGGAGCTCGAGGCCGATTTCCGGGGCGCCGGCTGGAACGTGATCAAGGTCATCTGGGGCTCACGCTGGGACCCGCTCCTGGCCGAGGACCACGATGACGCACTGCTGCAGGTGATGGAGGGCTGCGTCGACGGCGATTACCAGACCTTCAAGTCCCGCGACGGCGCGTACGTGCGCGAGCACTTCTTCGGCCGCGACCCGCGCCTGCTCGAGCGGGTCAAGAACATGACCGACGACGAGATCTGGCTGCTCAACCGCGGCGGCCACGATCAGCAGAAGGTGTTCGCCGCCTATGACACGGCGGTCAGGCACGCCGGCCAGCCGACGGTGATCCTGGCCAAGACGGTGAAGGGCTACGGGATGGGCGTCTCCGGCGAGGGCCAGATGATCACCCACCAGGCGAAGAAGATGACCGAGACCGCGTTGCTGCACTTCCGCGACCGGTTCGAGCTCCCGCTCACCGACGAGCAGGTGAAGGCGGCCGAGTTCTACAGGCCGACCAACGACTCGGCGGTGATGGAGTACATGCGCGAGCGTCGCGCGGCGCTCGGCGGTCCGCTCCCGGTGCGGCGCCGGAAGGCGGCCGCGCTACCCGTGCCCCCGCTGTCGGAGTTCCAGTCCCAGCTCGACGGCACCGGCGAGCGGGAGATCTCGACCACGATGGCGTTCGTGCGCATCCTCGCCGCGCTGCTCCGCGACAAGCAGATCGGCCGCCATGTCGTCCCGATCATCCCCGACGAGTCGCGCACGTTCGGCATGGAGGGAATGTTCCGTCAGGTCGGGATCTACTCCCCCGTCGGCCAGCTCTACCAGCCGCAGGACTCCGAGCAGCTGATGTTCTACAAGGAGGACCGCACCGGGCAGATCCTCGAGGAGGGGATCACCGAGGCCGGGTCGATGTCCACCTTCATCGCCGCGGGGACGTCCTACAGCGCGCACGCCGTGCCGATGGTCCCGTTCTACATCTACTACTCGATGTTCGGCTACCAGCGGGTCGGCGACCTCGTCTGGGCGGCCGGTGACAGCCGCACCCGCGGGTTCATGCTCGGTGGCACGGCCGGCCGCACGACCCTGAACGGCGAGGGGCTTCAGCACGAGGACGGACACAGTCACGTGCTGTTCTCGGTCGTCCCCAACTGCTGCTCGTACGACCCGACCTACGGCTTCGAGGTCGCGGTGATCATCCAGGAGGGGCTACGCCGGATGATCGGCGAGCAGGAGGACGTCTTCTACTACCTCACCCTGATGAACGAGAACTACCAACATCCGGCGATGCCGGCGGGTGCCGAGGACGGGATCCTGCGCGGGATGTACCTGCTGCGCGAGGGCTCGAAGCGGTCGAAGAAGCCGCGCGTCCAGCTGCTCGGGTCGGGAACGATGCTCCGCGAGGTGCTCGCCGCGGCGGATCTGCTCGCCGACGACTGGGGCATCGTGGCCGACGTCTGGAGCGTCACCTCGTTCACCGAGCTGCGCCGCGACGGGATCGAGGTCGACCGCTGGAATCTGCTGCACCCGACCGAGGAGCAGCGAACGAGCTTCGTCGAGCAGTCGCTGGGCAACCGGCGCGGCCCCGTCGTCGCCTCGACCGACTACGTGCGGACGTTCGCCGATCAGATTCGCACGTGGGTGCCGCGCGAGTACCGCGTGCTCGGCACCGACGGCTTCGGCCGCAGCGACTACCGCCGCGCGCTGCGGCGGTTCTTCGAGGTGGATCGCCACTACGTCGCGGTGTCCGCCCTGAAGGAGCTGGCCGATTCGGGCGAGATCGACGCCGCCACCGTGCAGGCCGCCATCGATCGCTACGAGATCGACGCAGAGGCGCCGATCCCGACCTCGGTATGACGGCCACCGGGACGATCGACGTCGTGGTCCCGGATATCGGGGACTTCGACGCCGTGCCGATCATCGAGATCCTCGTCTCGACCGGTGACAGCGTGGCGGTCGACGATCCGCTGGTCACGCTCGAGTCCGACAAGGCGACGATGGACGTCCCGGCGCCGGCCGCCGGCGTCGTCAAGGAGCTCAAGGTCAAGATCGGCGACAACGTGTCGCAGGGCTCGCTGCTGATGACGCTCGAGGGTGAGTCGGGCAGTGGCGGGGCGGGCGAGTCCGGCGACGCGGGCGAGTCCGGCGACCCGAGCGCGTCGGGCGACGCGCCCGCGGGCGCGCCGGCCGGGTCCAACGGCGCGACCGGCAAAGGCACGGCCGACGCGGCCGGTGCCGCCGTGCCGCCCCCCGCGCCGCCCGACGACGCACCCGCCGCGGCCGAGTCGGCGCCCGAGCCGGCGTCCCCTTCCCCAGCCCCGTCCGCGGGCACGCCGCCGGCGCCCGCCGGCGACGCCGAGGTCGCGTCTGCTGCGAACGGCCCGGTCTACGCGAGCCCGTCGGTCAGACGGGTCGCCCGGGAGCTCGGCGTCGATCTGAGCACGGTCGCCGGCACGGGGCGCAAAGGACGGATCACGAAGGCGGACGTCGAGGCGGCGCTGGGGCGCGAAGGTGCGCCTGCCGACGCCGGCGCGGCGGCGGGTGCCGGCGGTCCGGGTGGCGGGTCGGTCGCGGGCACGACGTCGATCGGCGGCCTCGAGCTGATGCCGTGGCCGAAGATCGAGTTCGAGAAGTTCGGGCCGGTGGAACGGGTCCCGCGCTCGCGGATCAGCAAGATCGCCGGCGCGAACCTGGCCCGCAACTGGGTGATGATCCCCCACGTCACCCACAACGACGAGGCCGACATCACCGACCTCGAGGCGTTTCGCAAGCAGCTCAACGAGGAGAACGCCCGCGAGGGCGTGAAGCTGACGATGGTCGGATTTCTGGTCGCCGCGTCGGTGGCCACGCTGAAGCAGTTCCCCAACTTCAACTCCTCGCTCGACGGCGACGAGCTGGTGCTCAAGCGCTACTACAACATCGGGTTCGCGGCTGACACGCCGGGCGGCCTCGTCGTCCCGGTGATCAAGGACGCCGACCAGAAGGGGATCCTCGACATCGCCCGTGAGCTGACCGAGCTGTCGGGCAAGGCCCGCGAGGGCAAGCTGATGCCGGGCGACATGCAGGGCGCCACCTTCACGATCTCGAGCCTCGGTGGGATCGGCGGCACGAGCTTCAGCCCGATCATCAACGCGCCCGAGGTGGCGATCCTCGGCGTCACCCGCTCGGTCATGAAGCCGGTCTGGAACGGCAAGGAGTTCGTCCCCAGGCTGATGGTGCCGCTGTCGCTCTCCTACGACCACCGGGTGATCGACGGCGCCGCCGCGGCCCGCTTTGTCGTGCACCTGACCAAGGTGCTCTCGGACCTGCGCCGGGCACTTCTGTGACCGAGGTCAGGGTTCCGGACATCGGCGACTTCACCGACGTCCCGGTGATCGAGATCCACGTCTCGCCCGGCGACGAGGTGGCGGTCGACGACCCGCTGGTCACGCTCGAGTCGGACAAGGCGACGATGGACATCCCGGCGCCCTCCGCCGGCGTCGTCACGCAGTTGAGCGTGTCGATGGGCGACCGCGTCTCGGAGGGCAGCGTGCTGCTGCTGCTCGAGCCCGATGGCGCGGGGCCGAGCGCGGTGGCCGCGCCTCCGGCCGCCGCTGGTGCGGACGCCCCGGCGGACACGCCGGCTGACGCCCCCGCGCCGGCCGCCCCCGCGCCGGCCGCCCCGGCCCCCGGTCCTCCGTCCGGGGGAGGCGACTACGACGCGCAGGTCCTGGTGCTCGGCTCCGGGCCGGGCGGCTACAGCGCTGCGTTTCGAGCCGCGGACCTGGGCCTCAAGACGATCCTCGTGGAGCGCTATCCGATCCTCGGCGGGGTGTGCCTGAACGTCGGGTGCATCCCCTCCAAAGCGCTGCTGCACGCCGCCCGGGTGATCAGCGAGGCGGAGGAGATGGCCGAGAACGGGGTCAGCTTCGGCGCGCCGTCGGTCGACCTCGATGCGCTGCGGTCATGGAAGGACTCCGTGGTCGCCAAGCTGACGGGAGGGCTCGCCGGCCTGGCCAAGCAGCGCAAGGTCGAGGTGATCACCGGGGTGGGGCACTTCGTCGGCCCGAACATGCTCGAGGTCTCAGGTCGCACCGTGTCGTTCGAGCACTGCATCATCGCCGCCGGGTCCTCGGCCGTGATGCTTCCCGGCCTGCCGGACGATCCACGGATCGTCACCTCGACCGGCGCGCTCGCGCTCGGGGACGTGCCCAAGCGCCTGTTGGTGATCGGCGGCGGAATCATCGGACTGGAGATGGCAACCGTCTACGACGCGCTCGGATCCCGCGTGACCGTGGTCGAGATGCTGGATCAGCTGATCCCGGGGTGTGACCCCGATCTCGTGCGGCCGCTGCACAAGCGGATCGAGGCCCGCTACGAGGCCGTGAAGCTCGGCACGCGCGTGGAGGCGGTGAAGGCGCAGAAGAACGGATTGAAGGTGACCTTCGACAGCGGCGACAGCGCCATGTTCGACCGCGTCCTGGTTGCCGTCGGGCGCCGGCCCAACGGCCCCGAGATCGATGCGGCCGCCGCCGGCGTGAACGTGGACGACGCCGGTTTCATCCCGGTCGACACGCAGATGCGCACCAACGTGCCCCACATCCACGCGATCGGTGACATCGTCGGCACCCCGATGCTCGCCCACAAGGCGACGCACGAGGGCAAGGTCGCCGCCGAGGTGATCGCCGGCCGGAACGTGCACTTCGATGCGCGGACGATCCCGTCGGTCGCCTACACCGACCCCGAGGTCGCCTGGATGGGGCTGACCGAGACGGCGGCCCGCGCCGACGGCGTCGAGTACGAGAAGGCCGCGTTCCCGTGGGCCGCCTCCGGGCGGGCCTTGGGGCTCGGCCGGGGCGAGGGGATGACGAAGCTGCTGTTCGAGCCCGACGGCGGGCGCCTGCTGGGCGCCGGGATCGTCGGCCTGAACGCCGGCGACCTGATCGCCGAGACCGTCCACGCGCTCGAGATGGGCGCCGACGCCGAGGACATCGGGCTGACGATCCACCCCCACCCGACGCTGTCGGAGACGGTCGCGTTCGCGGCCGAGATGGCAGCCGGCACGATCACCGATCTGATGCCCCCGCGCCGCCGGGGTTGAGCGCCCGCGCCACGTCGTCGCGGACGGGATCCGGCTGGGCTCTGAGCCGGCGGTCCGTGAGGCGCAGGACCCGGCATCCGGCCAGCTGCAGTTGCACGTCCTTGGCGCGATCGTCCTCGAAGCTCCGCCGCGAGCGGTGAAACGCGTACCCGTCGAGCTCGACCACCAGGGCGCTCAAGGGCCAGTAGAAGTCGACCATGTAGCCGGCCACGACCACGTTGACGGACGGCTCCGGCAGGCCGGCGTCCCGGATCAGGGCCAGGAACCGGCGTTCGAGCTCTGAGCGGGTCTCGGGCGCCGGACCGCGGTGTTCGGTGACGAGGGCCTGGAGGCGCTTGCGGCCATGGCGGCCGGCGCTGCGGGCGCACAGCTCGTCGATCGCGTTCAGGTTGAGGAGGCCGAGCCGGTCAGCGGCCTCGAACGCCCAGCGGAGCTGGTGGGGGGCCGCGAGCTCGGCGTAGTCGAGGAGCGTGCGGTGGACCGAGGTGACGGGGATCCCGTGGAGGGCGGCGCGGTCGCGGGGGTGGAGTGTGCGGACGTTGTGGAGGGTGATGCCGGGGTGGGCGTGCCTCCTGCGCCCGGCGGCTGTGACATCGATCGTCGATGGGCCCGTCGGCCTCAGGCTCCAGAGGGCCGCGGCGCTGCGGTGGCTGAGGACGGCGTCGGGCCCGCAGGCCAGGACCGCGGCCATCCAGCGACCCTTGCTGGTCGACGACGCGGTGGCCGACGGCGTAGACGCCGCGGTGGAGGCGGTGGAGGCGACCAATTCCGAGACGCCGGTCGATCTGGCCCCTGGTGAACCCGAGCGCAAACAGTTGCCGACGCGCGGCCACGCCGTGCTGCGCGCCAGCGAGTTCGGCGATTTCGCGGTCACGTGGACGCTCTTTTTCATCCATATGATGGTCTAGAGCGTCCACGTCACCGATCCCCACCCCCCGACCGGTTAGCGTTACGTGGCCGTGGCCGTGAACGAGACCGAGATCGCCTACGCCGGCGTCGCCGGCCAGGCAGAGCTGATCCGCAACGGCGAGATCTCCTCGGTCGAGCTGACGCAGACGCTGCTGAAGCGGATCGAGCGCCTCAACCCGTCGATCAACGCGTTCCGGATCGTGATGGCCGACGAGGCGCTGGCCGAGGCGGCCACGCGTGACGGCGCGGGCGCCGGCAGGACCAGGCCCCTCCACGGCGTGCCGATCGCGATCAAGGACGAGATCGACGTCGCCGGCCAGCTCACGACCTTCGGCACCGCCGCCCGGACGCGGCCCGCGGCGGCGGACGGCGAGCTCGTCGCGCGGCTCCGGACCGCCGGCGCGGTGATCATCGGCAAGACGACGATGCCCGAGTTCGGCCAGTGGCCGTTCACCGAGTCGGCCGCCTTCGGCTACACCCGCAACCCATGGGATCTGAGCCGCTCGACGGGTGGATCGAGCGGCGGGACCGCCGCCGCGGTGGCGGCCGGGATGGTGGCGGTCGGGATCGGCGGCGACGGTGGCGGGTCGATCCGGATCCCGTCCGCGTGCTGTGGCCTGTACGGGCTCAAGCCGACGCGCGGCCTCGTCTCCACCGCGCCCTACCAGCACCTCTGGCACGCGCTCGGAACCCAGGGCCCGCTGGCGCGCTCGGTCCGCGACTCGGCGCTCGTCTACGACGCAATCCGGACCGAGCTGCCGGGACACGAGCTCGGCTTCGCCACCGCCGCCGCCACCGACCCCCCGCGGCTGCGGATCGCGCTCAGCCGCAAGCCGGCGCAGCGCGGCGTGCGGCTGGATGCCGAGCAGGCCGGCGCGCTGGAGCAGATGGCCGCGGCGCTGCGGGAGCTCGGCCACGAGGTCCACGAGCACGACCCCGACTATCCCGAGGTGGCGCCGGCGTTCGTGCCCCAGTTCTACGGCGGGGTCAGGGATGAGGTCGCGCTGGTCGAGCGGCCCGACCTGCTCGAGCGGCGCACCAAGCAGACGCTGGCGCTGTCACGGGCGATTCCGGAGTCGACGGTCCGCTGGGCGATTCGGCGCGGAGCGCAGATCGCCGAGCGGGTGAACCATTTCTTCGAGCATCACGACGTACTGCTCACCCCCACGATCGCCGCGTTGCCGCGCCGGCTCGGCGCGCTCGACGGGATCGGCAGCCTGCACGCCAGCCTGCGGGCGGTTCCGTACGTCGCCTACACCGCCGTCTGGAACCTGTGCGGCAATCCGGCCGCGTCGATCCCCGCCGGGTTCGCCGGCGACGGCATGCCGTGCGCGGTGCAGATCGTGGGGGCGCCGGGCCAGGAGCCGATGCTGCTGAGGCTCTCGGCGCAGCTCGAGCGGGCGCGCCCGTGGGCGGACCGGCGCCCGCCCCTCGACCCGGCGTAACCGCAAGGTCGACCGGCAGCCGCCGGTCGACCCGGGTCCAGTGCGGCGAATGTGCGGGGCGTGAGCTGGTCCGAGGGCATTGACGCCTCCTTTCGCCGTGCTCAAGTCCCGTCCGGAGGACTGACCGCGGCGGGAAAACACCGAAACTCGGGAAGTCAGAGCGTCAGCGACGGTGGCGGCGGCGGCGCCACAGCACCAGCGCGAGCAGCGCGAGGCCCGCGAGCACGGGCAGCCGCAGCGGTGACTCGGTGCGTCTCAGCACGGCCACGGCGGGATGCGGCTCGGGGGCCGGCATCGGGAACTCCTCCGCGGCGAGAATGTCGTGGGGCTCCGGGATGCCCATCGGATCCTCGGGCAGCTTGACCGGCCCGTGATGGGGTCGATCGGCGATCGGCATCGCGAACGCCTCGGCGGCCAGCACGTCGTGAGCCGGCTCCTCGTGGGGTCTGCGCGGGTCGGCCATCGGTCGATGATTTCAGATTCCGGGCCGCGGGGTTTCGCGATCACCCATTCAGGGGCAACCTAAGAAGGTGCGTGAAGATCTTGCCCGATCAGTGGACATCCGCTCACGACAGCGCAGCGTGAGCGAGGCCCACAGCTTTCCCCGCCGGCGGGCGGTGGCGATCCTCGACGTGGATCCCGACCTCGCCCGCGACATGGACGCTGAACGGGCTGCCGCCGCGCGCTCGCACGCGATCGCCGCGATCGAGACGCTGGCTCCGGGCGAATGGCCCGCGGAGGTCCTGGACATCATCGAACCGCGGGGCGCGCTCGGCCTGCTGGTCATCGACGGCCTGATCTCGCGCGATGTGATGCTGGGCAGCTCGTCGTTCACCGAGCTGATCGGCGAGGGCGAGATCCTCCGTCCCTGGGACACCGGGATCGAGCTCGTGACCGAGGCGCCCGCGGTGACCTGGAACGTGCTGGTGACGGCCCGAATCGCGATCCTCGACGGACGCTTCGTGGCCCGCACGGCGCGGTGGCCCGAGTTGACGACCGCGGTCGTCGCCCGGGCCATCAAGCGCTCCCGGGCGCTCGCCGTGCAGCTCGCGATCTGCAATCTGCAGCGCGTCGAGACGCGGCTGCTGCTGTTGATGTGGCATCTCGCCGAGCGCTGGGGCAAGGTCTCGACCGATGGGATCGTGCTGCCACTCGGGCTGACCCATCGCATGCTCGCGAGCCTCGTGGGTGCCCGTCGCCCGACGGTCACGACGGCGCTCAAGGAGCTCACGGCGCAGAACAAGGTCACGCGCCGCGAAGATGGCATGTGGGTGCTCCGGGGCGAGCCGCCGGCCGAGCTCGGCCAGATGTACGCGACCCTCAGCTGACCGGCCGCGACCACGCGTGCGCCTCCCCGGTTTCGGAACCCGGGGCGAGCGGGAAAACCGCCGTCGATGTCAGCGGTCACGATCAACGAACGGGGCTCCCACGTTCGCGCTCGAGGTTCGGTTGCCCTCGGATCCCAGCGCGGCCGCCGTGGCGCGCGCGTCGGTGCGCGACCTGGCCGACGTGGTGTCGGTGCCCGTGGCCGAGAGGCTCAGTCTGGTCGTGAGCGAGCTCGTCACCAATGCGCTGCCTCACGCCGTCGCCGACGCTGACGCTGACGATCGAGCTCGGACCGGACCGCGTGCACGTGGCGGTGAGCGATCGCGGCGCCGACATCGGCCCGATCGCGAAGCGCGGCGAAGCCGGCGCCGACGGCGGCTTCGGGCTGCAGCTGGTCGACCGGATGGCCGATCGCTGGTGGATCGAACGTGACCCGGGCACGCGCGTCGTGTGCGAGTTCCGGGCGCCGCTGAACCGCCGGCACCGCCGGCGCTGACCGGCCCTTACGGCGCGGTCTGCAGCTCGGCCGGATCGTCGATCAGGTCGAGCTTCGCATCGAGGCCGGTGATCTCGAGCACGCGATGGACCGCTTCGGGCCCGCGCACGATCGCCAGCCGGTGCCCCCCCTCGCGGGCCCGCGAATCGGCCGCGACCAGCAGCCGCAGGCCCGTCGAGTCCATGAAGGTCAGGCCGCGGAGGTCGAGGATGATCACCTGCGCGCCGTGATCCTCCTGCGCGCGCAGCTCGGCCTCGGCCGCGGGAGTGGTCGCAATATCGAGCTCTCCCACGAGCACGACGCGGACCGCTCCGGCCTCTGTCTTCTCAATTTGGATCGAGAACGGCTTCAAGTCGATCGGGATCGTAATTGATCCGGGCCCTCCGCTCGACCATGGCATGTCGCGTGCGGACCGAGGGCTTTCCCGGGCGCGTGTCGGCCGCACGCTAAAATCTCAGTCGTATGGACTGAGATCGTTTGATGCTCGCTTCAGCGGGTGTTATCATTTCCGCTTACAGATCGTAAGCTACTAGCGAAAGTGAAGACTTGATGAGTCGCCTTCTACTTGTCCCCCTCGAGGACGCAGTGGTCTTCCCGGGGATGTCGCTCACTCTCGCCGTTGACACCGGCGAAGAGGAGCGCGTGCTGCTCGTGCCACGCCACGAGCAGGAATTCGCCGCCGTCGGCACGGTGGCTGAGGTCAGCGACCGCGTCCGCCTTCCCGGTGGGGCGCGCGCCGTCTCGCTGACCGGGCTTCACCGCGGCGTCGCCGGCGCCGCGGCCACCCTCCCGGATGGGAGGCTGTTCGTCGAGGTCGATGAACGGGACGACGAGACCCCGGTCGACGGTGCAACCCGCACGCTCGAGCGCGAGTACCGCGCCGTCGTCGAGGAGATCCTCGAGCTGCGGGGCGACGACGGGCGGGTGTCCGCGTTCCTGCGCTCGATCACCGAGCCCGGCGCGCTGGCCGACACCAGCGGCTACTCGCCCGACCTGTCCTTCGAGCAGAAGGTCAGGCTGCTGGAGACGACGGACGTGACCGAGCGGCTCGAGCTCGCCCTGGGCTACCAGCGCGAGCGGCTGGCCGAGCTGCAGGTGCGCCGGCGCATCCGCGACGACGTCGAGTCCGGAGCCGAGAAGCAGCAGCGGGAGTATTTCCTGCGCAAGCAGATGGAGTCGATCCGCAAGGAGCTCGGCGAGGACGACGGGTCGATCATCGACGAGTACCGCAGCAAGATCGAAGCGGCGGGCATGCCCGACCACGCGCGCGAGCAAGCCGAGAAGGAGCTCGGGCGGCTCGAGCGGATGGGCGAGCAGAGCGGCGAGTCGAGCGTGATCCGCACGTATCTCGACTGGCTGATCGCGGTCCCGTGGAGCAAGCACTCCGAGGAGCGACTGGATCCCCAGCACGCCCGCGAGGTGCTCGACGCCGACCACGCCGGCCTCGAGGACGTCAAGGACCGGATCGTCGAGTACATCGCGGTCAAGAAGCTGCGCCTCGAGCGGGGCATCACCGAGGACCGCCGCTCGGGCGCGATCCTGACCCTGATCGGACCGCCCGGCACCGGCAAGACCTCGATCGGCGAGTCGATCGCCCGGGCCACCGGGCGGGAGTTCGTGCGCATGTCGCTGGGCGGCGTGCGTGACGAGGCCGAGATCCGCGGTCACCGCCGGACGTACATCGGTGCGCTCCCGGGCCGCCTGGTCCGTGCGCTCCGCGACGCGGGGACGATGAACCCGGTGATCATGCTCGACGAGGTCGACAAGGTCGGCGCCGACTGGCGCGGCGACCCCAGTGCGGCCCTGCTCGAGGTGCTCGACCCGGCTCAGAACCACAGCTTCCGTGACCACTACCTGGACCTGGAGCTGGATCTGAGCGGCGTGCTGTTCATCGCCACGGCCAACCTCGCGGACACGATCCCGGGGCCGCTGCTCGACCGCATGGAGGTGATCCGCTTCGACGGGTACACGACCTCCGAGAAGGTCGCGATCGCGCGTGGCTACCTGTGGCCGCGTCAGCTCGAGCGCAACGGACTGCGCCCCGAGGAGGTCGAGATCTCCGACGAGATGCTGCTCACGGTGGCGATCGAGTACACGCGAGAGGCCGGAGTCCGGCAGCTCGAGCGTGACCTCGGGACGCTGCTGCGCAAGACGGCGACGAGGATCGCCTCGAGCGAGGCGACGGCACCTGTGGTGATCGACCTGGCGGCGATCCGGGATGCGCTCGGGCGCCAGCGCCACTTCCAGGAGTCGGCGGTGCGAACCGCGGTTCCTGGCGTGGCCACCGGGCTCGCGGTGACCGGAGCGGGCGGGGACGTGCTGTTCGTCGAGGCCACGGCGATGCAGGGCAAGCCCGGCCTGACGCTGACCGGACAGCTCGGCGACGTGATGAAGGAGTCGGCCCAGATCGCCCTCTCCTACGTCCGCGGCCATGCCGAGGAGCTCGGGATCGAGCCCTCGGCGTTCGAGGAGCGCACGTTCCACGTGCACGTGCCGGCCGGAGCGATCCCCAAGGACGGCCCGAGTGCCGGCGTCACGATGGTGACGGCGCTTGCCTCATTGCTCAGCGGCCGGCCCGTGCGGCACACCGTAGGGATGACCGGTGAGGTCACGCTGCAGGGGCGGGTGCTGCCGATCGGCGGCGTCAAGCAGAAGGTGCTCGCGGCGCACGCGGCGGGATTGACCGACGTCGTGCTCCCGGAGCGCAACCGCGGTGACCTCGACGACGTGCCCGTCGAGGTGCGCGAGGCGATGGGCTTCCACTTCGCGATGACGATCGACGAAGTCCTCGCGGTGGCGCTGGAGCCGGCCACCGTGACCGCCTCCGTCTAGGGACTCGACCGTGTGGGGCGCTTCGGCGCCCCACACGTCCCAGCGGCCCCGATCAGAAGATCCGGTAGCCCTGGATGGCGATGGTGAAGCCGTGACCGTAGGCGTTGGTGCAGGTCATGCCGTCAGAGCGGCTCGCGCAGGTGAGTCCACCGACCCGCGTGTCCACGCCGTATTGCAGCGGCGGCGCGGAGGGGTTCAGCGCCGTGTCGCCGGCGCAGACAAAGCGCGCATTGCCTCTCGTGTCGACGATCAGGCCCTGGCCGTAGTCGACCACCGGCGGGCACGAGCTCGGATGCGGCGGGGGCGACCAGTGGCGGTTGCGGATGTCGCAGCGCGCACTCCCATTGATGATCAGGCAGCCGATGTTGCCCGACGGGCTGCTGAAGGTCGAGATCGAGACGGTCCTCGTCGGCGCGCTCGGCGTGGCGGACGTCGAGGCGGTCGTGCTCACGCCGGCGCCGCCGCTGGAGCTCGTCGAGGTCGTCGTGGTCGGGAGCCCGGCGCCGCCGCTCGAGGAGCCGGTCGTGCCGGGGCTCGTCGGGGTGGTGACGGTGACGGTCTTCGTGCCCGCTCCGCAGCCCGCGAGGGCCAGCACCAGCACGATCGGAGCGAGGCGCTTCACGGCGCGAACCCTAGTGGGATCGGCGGCGCGTCGCCCGTGTGACCCAGCGGCGCACGCGGACCGGGACTTCTGGTGTTTACGTCAGGCCGCGGAGGCGTAGCCTCCTTGACATGACCACCATCACCGCCACTTCAGAAGAGAGCATCCTCGAGCAGGTCCCGAAGCAGCTGTACATCGGCGGCGACTGGCGTGACGGCAGCGCCGGAGTTCTGGCCGTCGAGGACCCGTCCACCGGAGAGACGCTGTGCGAGGTCGCAGATGCCTCGCCCGAGGACGCCCAGGCGGCGCTCGACGCGGCCGTCGCGGCGGGCCCGAGCTTTGCCACGCACGCTCCACGCGAACGCGGTGAAATCCTGCGGCGTGCCTACGAGATGATCATCGAGCGCCAGGATGAGCTCGCGTTGCTGATGACCCTGGAGATGGGCAAACCGGTCAAGGAGTCGCGGGCGGAGGTGGTCTACGCGGCCGACTTCCTGCGCTGGTTCGCCGAGGAGGCGGTGCGCATCGACGGTCGCTACGCCGTCGCGCCGAACGGCCAGGGGCGTCTGCTGACGATGAAGCAGCCCGTCGGCCCGGTGCTGCTGATCACGCCCTGGAACTTCCCGCTGGCGATGGGCACGCGGAAGATCGGGCCCGCGATCGCGGCCGGATGCACGATGGTGGTCAAGCCGGCATCACAGACCCCGCTCTCGATGCTGATGCTGGTCAAGATCCTCGAAGAAGCGGGCCTGCCGGCGGGTGTGATCAACCATGTAACGACCTCGTCCTCGGGGTCGACGACGTCGCCCCTGATCCACGATCAGCGGCTGCGCAAGCTGTCGTTCACCGGCTCGACCGAGGTCGGGCGCAGCCTGATGGCCGACGCGTCCGAGACGCTGCTGAGGCTGTCGATGGAGCTGGGCGGCAACGCGCCGTTCCTCGTGTTCGAGGACGCCGACTTCGACGCCGCGGTGGCGGGTGCGATGATTGCCAAGATGCGCAACGGCGGCGAGGCCTGCACGGCCGCCAACCGCTTCCACGTGGCAGCGCCGATCGCCGAGAAGTTCGCCGACGCGCTCGCCGAGCGCATGGGGAAGCTCAAGGTCGGCCGCGGCACCGAGGACGGCGTCGACCTCGGCCCGCTGATCGACGACAAGCAGCGCAGCAAGGTCGCCGAGCTGGTGCAGGACGCCGTCGGCCACGGCGCGCGCGTCCTCACCGGCGGACACGCGCTCGACGGCGCCGGCTACTTCTACGCGCCGACCGTGCTCTCCGACATCCCCGACGACGCATCGCTGCTGCGCGAGGAGATCTTCGGGCCCGTCGCGCCGGTCAAGCCCTTCGCGAGCGAGGAGGAGGCGATCGCCGCCGCCAACGACACCGAGTACGGCCTCGTCGCCTACGTGTTCACCCGCGACCTGAAGCGCGCGCTGCGCGTCGTCGAGGGCCTCGAGACCGGCATGGTCGGGCTCAACCAGGGCATCGTCTCCAACGCCTCCGCCCCGTTCGGCGGCATCAAGCAGTCCGGCTTCGGCCGCGAGGGCGGCCACGAGGGGATCGAGGAGTACGTGGAGACGAAGTACGTGGCCGTGAACCTGTAGGCGGGGATGGAGTTAGGACGCCCCAAAGTGGCCCGTTTCGGGCTTTTCTGCGCATCGCGGTTGGAGCGCTGATAATCCGCGCGGCGCCCGTCTCCGCCGGTTCGGCTACTGCGCAGAAGTCGCGCCGTTGATCTTCGGATGGGTGATGGCGCCTGCCTGGGTACCCCACTTGCTCAGGATCGCCAGATAGTTGCCGTTCTTGATGAGTACTTTGAGCGCGTCGCAGATCGGCTTGGCTATGCCGTTGTGCTTGGCGATCGCGATGCCGTAGGGGGCGGTCCCGTATGGCTTGCCGGAGAGCTTGAAGAGTCCGCGGGACTGCGTAACCACGTAACCCGCGACGGGCGAGTCGGCCATGCCGACCTCGGTCTGGCCGCTGGAGAGTGCGCGGTCCGCGCCTTGCTGGTCCTGGAAGCTGCTGACGGTCACGCCGGGCTTGCCGGCCGCCGTGCACTTCTTGTCTTCGGCGGTGGCGTCGGCCTGCTGCGTGGTGCTCTTCTCGACTGCGACCCTGTGGCCGCACAGGTCGGCGAGCGTCTGGATCGTTGGGCCGCCGTGGGCCTTGACGAAGAACGACGTGCCGGCCGAGTAGTAGGTGACGAAGTCGACGACCCGCTCGCGTGCCTTGGTGTCGGTGAAAGACGACATGCCAAGGTCGTATTTGTGGGAGGCGAGGCCCGGGATGATCGTGTCGAACATCACGTTGACGATCTTTACCCTGAGGCCCATCACGCTGGCGAGGGCTCGCGCGAGGTCGACGTCCGTCCCCACAACGGTGTGACCGTGCGGAGTGATGAACTCCATCGGGGCGAAGCTCGCGTCCGTGGCGACTGTGAGCGTGCCCTTCTTCTTGATCGCGGCGGGTACCTCCGCGGCGACCTTGGGATTGGCGCGCGCGTTCGCGGACGCCGCGATAGGCGCGGCGAGTTGGGCGCCGCCGATCAGCGAAAGCGTGATCAGCAGCGATGCAACGCGAGCGCCTGCGTGCATCACGAACCTCCCGTGGGTGCAAGTTGAGGATCCGTGGGAAGAGTCGACAGTGCCAGCCAGGTCCCGCCATCGGGTTGGACTACGGATCGTTGTCCGTAGACAAGGATCATCCTCAAGGCCGCCGCTCACCTCAACCGGTCCTGCGGCCGACTTAGCCGTAAGAAGCGCCAACCCGCGCGCGTAGTCTGGGGCGAGCGTGGCCGAGAAGGTTGGGGGGCCAGTGATGTGCAGCCCCGTGCGCCGGGTTGGCTGCCGGCTCAGCCTGGCCTGGTGAGCTTCTCGATCGCCCGCTTGCACGCCTCGCGCGTTGTCGGGCGTAAAGCCTTGCCGTCGATGTACGCTCAGCCCTGACACCGAGCCCGCGTAGCGGGCGCCGCTGCCCTGATGACGCGCCTGACGGAGTGGCGGTCTTCGTGGCGGGTGAGGCCGATGCTCTGATTCACAACGACCAGGACCGCCCTCCGGCCG
>DATMGZ010000163.1:0-11155 GCA_035555155.1 Solirubrobacteraceae bacterium
CGTCAGAACCTCGCCCGTGCGCCAGTCCTGCATGATGCACGGGACGAGTCCGCGCTCGTCGAAGGCGATCTCGGAGTCGTCCACGGGTCGTCGATTCTAGGCATACGACCCAGCTCCCACCGCCACCCCCGTCCCTCGATGCGCACACGGACGAGAACACCGAGCGCTAACTGTCGCGAGCCCCCTGATAATCCCGGCCCTTCAGGTGCCTCCGGACGTCTCCGGCCCGTTGGTCCCGGGTCTCTCAGTCGCTTCAGCTGCGCTCGGTTCCCGTCTATCCGTGCGGCGGGAAGCCTGACAGAACTCAAGCGCCATGAAACCCAATTCGACGAATGTACTAGTGCCGGCGCGGTACCGGCAACGGGCGACCATCCATCCGTCCAGGCGCCGGACGCCGGAGCCGGCCACGCGCCCGTCGATTCTCACCTCGGGCGCGACACCCTCGCGCCGGAACTTGATCGCGTTGGAGACCGTGGCGTCCGTTATTCGATCCCGAGGCGGTCGAGCAGCCGCTCGTCGCCGCGCCAGTGGCGGCGCACGCGCACCGAGAGATCGAGGTGGACGTGGGCCCCGAGCTCGCGCTCGATCGCCTTGCGCGCGGCGACCCCGATCGACTTGATCATCCGGCCGCCCGAGCCGATCAGGATCCCCTTCTGCGACTCGGTCTCGACGAGCACGACGGCCTTCACCACCACGAGCTCGTCGCCGCGCGGCTCGATCGACTCGAGCTCGACCTCGACCGAATGGGGCACTTCGTCGCGGGTGCGGGCCAGCACCTGCTCCCGGACCAGCTCGGCCAGCCGGACCGACTCGACCTGGTCGGAGTGCTGGCCGGCCTCGAAGTAGAACGGGCCGACCGGGAGCAGCGCCACGAGCTGCGCGACCAGCTCGCCGACGCCGGCGCAGGTCCGGGCCGAGACCGGGAAGATGTCCTCGGCCAGCTCGAGGTCGGCCACCGCCTGCAGCGTGGCCGCCGTCTTGGCCCGGTCGCCGCGGTCGATCTTGTTGACCGCCACCACGACCGGCACGGGCGCTCCGCGCAGCAGACCGGCGATGAACCGGTCGCCCGGCCCGATCCCCTGCTCGGCGTTGACCACGAACAGACACCCGTCGGCGTCCTCGAGCTCGCGCTCGACCCGGCGCTGCATCCGCTCGGTGAGGGCGTCGCGCGGCCGCTGCACGCCGGGCAGATCGACGAGCACGAGCTGCCAGCCGGGGCCAGTCGCGACGCCCCTGATCGCCCGCCGCGTGGTCTGCGGCTTGTCGGAGACGATCGCCACCTTGGCCCCGACGATCGCGTTGGCCAGCGTCGACTTGCCGACGTTCGGCCGACCCGCCAGGGCGACGAAGCCCGACCGGGGTGTCTGGTCCGCGGGGCTTCCGGCCCCGCGATCTGAGCCGGTCGGTCGCCCTCCGGGCTCCCTTAGCCGTTCGGGCTTCGCCCTCACTTCACCCAGCGCATCAGCTCGGCCTGGAGCGCCAGCATCTCGCCGTCGTCGGTCTCGTGATCCATCCCGGTGAGATGCAGGGCCCCGTGGAGCACGGCCTCGCGCAGATCCTCGGTGTGCTCGGGGCAGATCACGATGTCACCGAGCTCGGGCGGCCCGAGCGGGGCGCCGTCCTCGTCGACCGGGAACGAGAGCACGTCGGTGGGCGCGTCGATCCGGCGATGGTCACGGTTGAGCCCGCGGATCCGGTCCTCGTCGACGAACTCGACCGCGGCGTGCCCCTCGGCGATGCCGGCCGAGGAGAGCGCCAGCACGCACAGCTCACTGACCTCGAGCGCGGTCGGACCACCCTCTGGCAGGCCGTCGAGCCCGATCACCTCGATGTCCAGCAACGCCCGCTCGGAGCCCATCACGCCCGCTTGCGTGGTCGTAGCTCGGGCGCGAGGCGCTGGGAGTGCTCGTTGTAGGCGGCCACGATGCGCCGGACCAGCTTGTGGCGGACGACGTCCTCCTCGCTGAAACGGACGAACTCGATCCCCTCGACCTCCTTGAGGATGTCGGCGACGACGATCAGGCCCGAGTCCTGCTGTGGTGGCAGGTCGACCTGGGTAATGTCGCCGGTGACGACCATCCTCGAGTTGAAGCCGAGCCGGGTCAGGAACATCTTCATCTGCTCGGGGCTCGTGTTCTGGGCCTCGTCGAGGATGATGAAGCTGTCGTTGAGCGTGCGCCCGCGCATGAAGGCCAGCGGCGCGACCTCGATCACGCCCCGCTCGAGGTGCTGCGAGACCCGCTCCGGCTCGAGCATGTCGTGCAGGGCGTCGAACAGCGGCCGCAGGTACGGGTCGACCTTGGCCATCAGGTCGCCGGGCAGGAAGCCCAGGCGCTCGCCGGCCTCGACCGCGGGCCGGGTGAGGATGATGCGGTTGATCTCGCGGCGGCTGAGCGCCGCGGCGGCCAGCGCCACGGCGAGGAAGGTCTTGCCGGTGCCGGCCGGCCCGATCCCGAACGTGATCGTGTTGCTGCGAATCGAGTCGACGTAGCGCTTCTGGTTGACCGTCTTGGGCGCGACCTTGGTCGTGCGGTGGCGCCACACGACGTCCTCGAGGATCCGGGCCGGAGACTCGTGCTCGTCGAGGGCCCGGGTCACGGCCTCGATCGTGCCGGGGGCGATCTCGTGGCCCTGGACGATCAGCTCCGAGAGCTCACGCACGACGGACGAGGCCGCGTCGACGGCGGCGTCCTCGCCCTCGAGCGTGAGCACGTTGCCGCGCAGGAAGACGTCGCAGTCGAGGTGTCCCTCGAGCGTGCGCAGGACCGCGTCCTCGCTCCCCGCCAGCTCTGCGGCGACGGCGTTGTCGAGCTCGATCTGCTTACGCACGCTGACCCGCGAGCGCCTCTCGCACGCGCGTGGACACCCGTTTGCCGTCCGCGCGCCCGTCGACCGTGGTCTTCAGCGCCCTCATCACCTGGCCCATGTCCTTGGGGTCGCTCGCGCCGGTCGCGGCGATCGCGGCGTCGATGAGCTGATCGAGCTCCTCATCGCTGATCTCGGCCGGCAGGTAGCCCTCGATCAGCTCGGCCTCGGATTCCTCCTGGGCGGCGAGCTCGGGCCGGCCACCGCCGCGGAACTGCTCCGCGGCCTCGAGCCGGCGCTTGCGCTCGCGCCGGAGCACGGCGACCTCGTCGCCGCTGCCCTCCTTGGCCGCTTTCTGCAGCTCGGACAGCACCAGTCGCAGCGCCCCGACGCGCTCCTTCTCGCCGGCCTTCATGGCGCTGGTGATATCGGTCCGGACCTGCTCGGTGACCGTCATACAGTCAGGATAGCCCGGCACTCAACGGAAACCCGAGTGGGCCGGGGGTGGGGTGGGATCTGATTCCGTCGGCGTGGAGCTCTTCGCAGGCGACCTCGACGATCTCGCCGCGCGCCGCTGCGCCCGCGGGCAGGTAGCAGCGGGTGTAGTCGGCGGTGTAGCCGGAGCACTGGCTGTCGGCCACCTTGTCGACGAGCACCCGCTCCCGGCGGCCGAGCTTGGCCGTGCGGTGGTGGCGCGAGCTGAGAACCGAGCGGCCGCGCAGCTCACGGGCGCGGGCCTTCTTCTCCTCCGGCGCGACGCGGTCGCCGAGCGCCGCCGCCGCCGTCCCCGGACGCGGGGAGTACGGGAATACGTGCACCCGCGAGATGGCCGCCTCCGTGACCGCCTCGAGCGTGCGCTCGAACGCACGCCGGCCCTCGGCCGGAAAGCCGACGATCACGTCGGCGGTGACGTTCACGCCCGGAACGGCCGCGCGGAGCGCGGCGATCTGATCCACATACTCCTGCGCTGTGTAGTGACGCCCCATCGCGCGCAGCACGTCGTCGTCACCGGACTGCATCGGCACGTGCAGGTGGGGACACACCTTGGGCTCATGGGCGAGGGCCTCGAGCAGCGAATCCTTGACGTGGATCACCTCGACGCTGGAGAGCCTGACCCGTTCGACGCCGTCGATCCGCGCCACCGCCACCATCAGCTCGCCGAGCTCGAGGCCGCGCACGGGATCGATGTAGTCGCCGACGCTGATCCCGGTCATCACCATCTCGGGCTGGCCCTGGTGGACGCGGCGGCGGACCTCGTCGAGCACCGCGCTCGCCGGACGCGAGCGGGCGCGGCCGCGGACGGTGGGGATGATGCAGTAGGCGCAGTGGCAGTCGCAGCCGTCCTGCACCTTGACGAAGCCGCGCGTGCGGGCGGCCGGCTCAGGCCGCCGGGCGAGCAGGTCGTGCTCGAGATCGACGCAGCCGAGCCCCGCCACGCCGGCCATCTCGTCCGCGACCTCGTCGGCGGTGCCGGTGAACGGCCTCACCGCCGCGTCGATGGCGGCGAACTGGCCCGCGTCGAGGTTGGCCGCACAGCCGGCCACGTAGACCTCGCGGGCTGACCGGAGCGAGCGCCGGACCGACTGGCGCGACTTGGCCTCCGCCTCGCCGGTGATGCAGCACGTGTTGATCACGTGCAGGTCCGCCTCGGCCTCCGGTGCCTCCTCGAGCCCCGCCTCGAGCAGGCGTCGGCGGGCGATCATCGCGTCCGCCTGGGAGACCTTGCATCCGAGGAACTTGACGGCGAAAGTGGGCAGAGACCGGGAGCCTAACGGACCCCGATCGGCGAGCGACTTGATCTGAGGGCGGTTGGCGAGCCGCCCGCGATCGGCGGAGTCCCTTGCTCCTCGCCCGTATCAGGCCACGGTGTCCTCGAGACAGCAGGCGCCGGGAAGGAGTACCGGCGAGGAAAGCCAGCCCGAGGCTTGGGCCGTGGCGCGACGACATCGAGGAGCAGGCCACCGAGACTCACGCCGATCGCGAGCGGATTGAGCAATCTCACCTCCTTGAGAACCCGGATCGCAACGTGACCGCAAGGATGAGCCACGGGCCCGGGTCCGGCATCGTCCGCATGTCCAGAATCCGACCGCGCGGGATTGTCCACGCGGGCCGCCTGGCCGGGGTCGCTCAGCCCTCGGCGGAGGTCGGGATCGCGTCCCCGGCATCCAGGCGAGGTGGTAGAAGCTGGGTCACCGCCGGTCACGGAGCCGAGCCGCCCCGCGCTACACGCGGCGACGGCTGCGCCGGCGATGCTGCACGTGGTCGCGGATGCGGCGCTGGGCGCGGGAGATCGCCGAGCGCCAGGTCTCGGCGTCGAACTCGCTCAACGATTCCATCTCGTCGTCGGTGAGCACCATGGCGATCTCGAACAGGGCGTCTCCGCCCCGGCTTCCGGGCTCGATCAGGTGCAGGCTGACGCGGTGTTCTGACATGGTCTGATTGACGTCCTGGGGGCGACGTAGTTACGGATCTGATACGACTGGGAGCGATCAGGTGGATCGCTCGAGTACCAACGCTGCCCACTCTCCATCGGCTCTAGTCATCGTCTTCTTTAGGCCGCTCCGAACAAAAGCCTGAGCAATACGGTCGGCCTCGGAGACGAGCAGCCCGCTGGCGATCACTCGCTGCGGGGTGCCCATCGCCTCCTCCGCCTGCATCCGCTGTGCCCACAGGCGCAGCAGCGGACCGAGCAGGTTCGCCGCCACGGTCGGCGCCGCCGGCAGCGGATCGGTGCGGAGGTCGAGCCGGCGCACGTCGAGCGTGACGCCGTTGACCGCGGCGTTCGCGACCGTCGCCTCGACGCCGGCGGGATCGTTGTCGATCGCGATCACCGGGTCCCAGCCCAGCTTCGCCGCCGCCAGCGCGAGCACTCCCGAGCCGCATCCGAGGTCGATGAACGGGCCGCCGGGAACGAGCTCGAGCATCAGCTCCAGGCACAGCCGAGTGGTGGCGTGGGCGCCGGTGCCGAAGGCCTGGCCCGGGTCGATGACGAGGTCGATCGGCGTGCTCCCGGGCGGCTCCCAGGGCGGGCGCACGGTGATCGTGCCGGGCAGCACCAGCGGCGTGTGGAACGAGCGCCAGCGCTCGTTCCAGTCGTCGGCGATCTCGGTGGTGCTGACCTCGACCAGCGACTCGCCGGCGGCGGCGCGCAGATCGGGCAGGGCCGGCAGCTCGCCGGGGGGGCCGTAGACCGCGTACTCGACGACCTCGCCGCGGTCGACCTCCTCGACCCCGCCGGGAGCCAGCTCCAGCAGCTCGGCCAGGACCAGCTCGGCCTCGGCCCGCCGGACCCGGACCGCGAGTCTGATCATCGCCGGCGCGCGCGAGGGTTGGCGACCCGGCGACTCAGGCGCCGAACGCGCGTCTGAGCTTGCCGAACACGCCTTCCTCGGTCCGCAGATTGTCCGGGGTCATCGACTCGGCGAAGCGCTCGAGCAGCTCGCGCTGCTCGCGTTTGAGCCGCTTCGGGATGACCACGTTGACGACGACCCGCAGGTCGCCGGTGCGACGGCCGCGCAGCGAGGGCATACCCCGGCCACGGACGGTCAGCATGTCGTGGGGCTGCGTGCCGGCCGGGATCTCGAGCTCGACCGAGCCGTCCACGGTCGGCACCTCGACCGTGGTGCCGAGCGCCGCGAGCGGGGCGGCCACGTCGACCGCCGTCACGAGATCGTCGCCGTCGCGCACGAAGCGGGAATCCTCGCGGACGCGGATCATCACATACAGGTCGCCGGGCAGGCCGCCGCGCTCGCCCGCGTGGCCGCGGCCGGAGACGCGGATCCGCTGCCCGTCGGCGATTCCGGCCGGGACGTCGACCGAGACCTTGGCCCGCTCGACCTTGCGCCCGCGCCCATGGCAGGTCCGGCACGGCTCCTTGGCGACCTTGCCGTCGCCGTGGCACACGTCACAGGGGGCCGCGCGCACGACCTGCCCGAACGGCGTTCGGGAGACCGCGCGCAGCTGGCCGGCGCCGCCGCAGCGCTCGCACGTCTCGATCGGGGTCCCGGGCTCGGCCCCGTTGCCGTTGCAGTGCTCACAGCGGGCGATCACCTCGTAGGAGACCTCGACCGCGGCGCCGGCGGCCGCCTGCGCGAGCTCGATCTCGGCGTTGACGGCGACGTCGCCGCCCTGCACCGGGCCGGTAGCCGAGGCGCCGCCACCGCCGAACGCGCCGCCGCCGAAGAAGGCCTCGAAGATGTCGGCCACCGAGCCGAAAGTCTCGAAGTTGGGCGCGTAGCCGCCGGTGCGCAGGCCCTCGTGCCCGTAGCGATCGTAGGTCGCGCGGCGATCGGCGTCCGAGAGCACCTCATAGGCCTCGGCCGCCTCCTTGAACTTCTCCTCCGCCGCCGGGTCGTGGCTGTTGACGTCGGGATGCAGTTCCCGGGCCAGCCGCCGGAACGCCTTCTTGATCTCGCCTTCGTCGGCGGTGCGTGCGACGCCGAGGACGTCGTAGTAGTCGCGTGGCATGGTCGGGCTCACCGTTCGTCGTAGACGTCGGCGATGAACGTGGACAGCTGCGCCGCCGCCTCACGCACCGACCGGATCGCCTGTCCGTAGTCCATCCGCAGGGGGCCGATCACCGAGACCGCCCCGAGCGTGCGCTGGGGCAGTCCGTAGCTCGCGGCCACGAGCGCCAGCGAGCGTAACGCCGGCGCGTCGTTCTCGCTCCCGATCCGCACCAGCACGTCGCGCTCGGACAGGACAGAGCGCAGCACCCCGAGCAGGGCCGCCCGACGCTCGAGCATGTCCATCAGCGCGTTCAGCTCGGACACCTCGGAGATCCGCTCGCCCCGCAGCAGCCGCGAGGCGCCGTCGATGTAGAGCGTGTCCTCGACGCTGAGCTCGAGCGCCCTGAAGGCGGGTGCGAGCGCGTCGAGAAAGGCCAGCTCGCTGGCCGACAGCGACGGGTCGTGCAGCCGCTGGTGGAGCATCCGCGCCCCGAGCCCGAGGCCGACCAGGCGCTCGTTGAGATAGCTGGCGGCCCAGTCGGCGAGTCCGGGATCGACCGGCCGCGCGAACGTGAACAGCCGCTTCGTGACCCCGCCGGTCGAGGTGATCACCACGACCATCAGGACCTGGGGCTGGAGCACCAGCACCTCGATGTGGCGGATCGTCGAGGTCTCGATCGGCGGCGCGGTGACGATCGCGAGCAGGTTGTTGACCTGCGACAGGGTCTCGGTCGTGACCCGCATCGCCTCGTCGAGCTCGTGGCGCACGAGCGACAGCGACAGCGGCGGCCGCCGGTCCTCGGCCGGCAGCAGCCGATCGACGAAATAGCGATAGCCCGCCTGCGTCGGAACGCGGCCGGCGGAGGTGTGCGGGTGGGCGAGTAGCCCCTCCTCCTCCAGGCTCGCAAGCTCGTGGCGGATCGTCGACGGGCCCCATTCGAAGCCCGCCGCCAGCGCCTTGGAGCCCACGGGCGAGCCGGCCTCGAGGTATTCCTCGACGACCTTGCGCAGCACAAGCTCCTGGCGCTCCGTCAGCATCACGCCAATTGTAGGTCGAGGCTGCGGCGGCTCCGGCCGCTCGGGTGGTCCCCGCCGCGCCGGCCCGGTCGGGCTGGCCTCAGCCGACGTGCAGCTCGGCCTCGGCGTGGCGGATGATCCGCCGGCCGGCCTGGGAGGCCTCGGAGTGGACGACGACGATGTCGCCGTGAGCCTCCGCCGCGGTGCCGGTGACGACGATCTCCTCGCCGATCAGACCCATGCCGCGGAACTGGACCGACAGGCGCCGCAGCGCGTCCGGGCGGCCGACCGCCTCGGTGTGGGCTCGGGCGACCTGGGCCATCGTCCACAGGCCGTGGAGGATCTTTCCCGGCAGGCCGACGCCGCGGGCAAAGTCGTCGTCGATGTGGATCGGGTTGAAGTCGCCCGACGCGCCCGCGTAGCGCACGGTGACGTAGGGATCGGGGGTGATCCTGAGCTCGATCGAGTCGCCCTGATTCATGACGTCCCCCTCACGATGTTGGTCCAGGTCCCGGTGCAGACTACCTCACCATCCTGGTTCTCGGACACGGATTCGAACACGTAGAAGCCCATGCCGGCGCGGTCCGAGATGTCCTTGACGGTGGTCGTGGTCGTGATCTCGTCGCCGGCCACCACGACCGGGCCCCAGCGGAACTCCTGCGAGCCGTGCACCATCATCGCGAAGTCGAGCGCGACCTCCGGGTCCAGCAGCGCCGCGGCGACCGACGGGGCGGCGTAGACGACGGCGAACATGGGCGGCGCGATCACGTCGCGGTAGCCGGCGGCGCGGGCGGCCTCGACGTCGTGGTGGATCGGGTTGGTCTCCCCGACCGCGCTGGAGTACTCGCGGATCTTCTCGCGCCCGACCGCGTAGAGGACCGGTGGATAGGCTTTGCCGACGGCCTGCGTGCTGATGGGCATGGTGCGAGTTTAGGCCGAGTCGAGGGCTACTAGATGATCACCGGCACGGTGCCCCCGTCGACCGACCATGCCGCGCCGGCGACGTTGGCCGCCGCCTCCGAGCACAGGAACACGATCACCGAGGCGATCTCCCGCTCGGTGCCGAGGCGGCCGCGGGGGATGCGGGCGGCGGTGTCCGCGAGCACCTGCTCACGCGTGCTCCCGCGCCGCCCGGCGAGCTGGTCGGCCAGCCCGCCGGGGGCGGTCCACAGGTTGCCGTCGAGCGGACCGGGCGCGACGGCGTTGACGAGCACGCCCTGCGCGGCGTAGATGTCGGCGAACGCCCGCGAGAGCGAGAGAACGGCGGCCTTGGTCACCCCGTAGGCCATGTTCGTGCCCGACGGCCGCTTGCCCGAGGACGAGCTCACGTTGACGATCCGCCCCCAGCCCGCCTCGGCCATGCGCGGCGCGAGCAGCCGCATCAGCCGCATCGGCGCCATCACGTGCAGCTCCCACTGGGCCTGCCATTCCCCGTCGCTCAGCTCGTCGTGCGGGCGCGAGCGGGTCGCGCCGGCGCCGTTGACCAGCGCGTCGATGCGTCCGAAGGCCGCATCGCACGCCGCCGCGAGCAGGCCCGGCGCACTGGCCGAGGTGACGTCGACCGCCACCGTCTCGGCCCGGCCGCCGGCCGCGCGACATGCCGCGCGGGCGTCGCCGAGGGCGTCCGCGTCGCGACCGACGAGCAGCACCGCGGCGCCCTCGGACGCGAGCAGGAGCGCCGTCGCGCGCCCGACGCCGCGGGAGGCTCCGGTGACGATGCACGCGCGATCGCGAAGGCCGAGATCCATGCTCGGAGGCATTCTCCCCGACTTCAGGCGCCGCGCGCAGCCGCGAACGCGTCGCCGACCCGCGTGAGCCCGGACTCGATCGCCGGCTCGGTCAGGTTCGCGTAGCCGAGCACGAGCCCGGGCGGCCCGGAGCCGGCGCCGGCCGCGCGGTGCCAGCTCAGAGCCTCGAGCCCGACCCCACCCGGTCTTGGACGTCCCGGCCTGACGCCCAGCCGGTCGCGACCGCACCTACCCGAAGGTCTAGGGAGGTCTAGAGCTTGGTCCCGTAGGCCGGAGCGCCCCCCCGGCGTAGGTTGATTGCAGCACACAAAAGGGCCGGGGCGGATCCCTCCGACACACAGCTCAGCTGTGGACAGGGGAGGGCGGTGTCCCTCGGCGCGAGCGCGCCTGCCCCTCCTCACCACACGACCACGAAGGGATCCACCACCATGAAGAGCAAGCTCACCAAGAAGCGCACGATCATCGCGATCAGCGCGATCGCCGTACTCGTCGTCGCCGGATCGGCGTTCGCGTACTTCACCAGCACCGGTAATGGCACAGGCCAGGCCACGGTCGGCAGCGCCAGCAACTGGACGGTCACCCCCGCCGCCGCCACCGGCACCATGTACCCCGGCTCGGGGACCTCGAGCTTTGACTACACGGTGACCAATGCCGGCACGGGTCATCAGAAGCTGGCCACCACCACGTCGGTCGTCCTCACTGACGGCAGCGGCAACATCACGGACCACGGGACCGCGGTCCCCGGTTGCCTGGCGACCTGGTTCACGCCGACCAACCACGCTCCCGCGGCCATTGATCTCGCCGGCGGAGCGAACACCACTGGCAGCGTCGACGTTGTGATGTCAGACGCCGCCGTTGCGCAGGACTCCTGCCAGGGCCACACCCCTGACGTGAAGATCAGCGCCTCATAGCAACCCGAGGGCGGCCGCACAGTGCGGCCGCCCTCCCTTCCTTTCGCCCCCGTCCACTCCCAGCTCACGCGAGGCACCGATGCGCCACTCACTCCCCTCGATCAGGACCGGCACGGCCCTGATCATCGTGGCCGTGCTCGGTGTTCCCGCCGCCGGCGCCGGACTCGCGATCGCCGACCGCGAGCTGCGCGGCCCGGCGCCCTCCGCCCACGAGGCTCCCGGCCCG
>DATMGZ010000164.1:0-27119 GCA_035555155.1 Solirubrobacteraceae bacterium
AACCCACACCGATACCAGGACCGATCGTCCCCAGACCCGCACCCACACCGAGCGCGATCGCCTTACCGGCCTTGCGAGCAATCGCCTCATTCGCGGCCACAGTGTCGGCCGCAGAAGCAGCGAAATGAAAGAGTGACTGGAACATGTCCGCCGTCCTATCGGTGTCGGGCCGCACTCGGGCGCTAGGGTTACATACAGGTTGCATGGATCTTCACATACAGACGGTATGCATGTCAACCCGCAGGCGCCGGCCGTGGTGCCGGCGGCCGAGGAGGCCCCGTCCGCCCGTCCTCGCACGAAGGCCGGGCAGAGCGAGGCGACCACCGCCGCGCTGATCCGCGCCGGCCGGGAGCTGTTCGCCGAGCGCGGCTATGCCGACGTCGCCACGGAGGAGATCGTCGCCCGAGCCGGCGTGACCCGCGGCGCGCTCTATCACCACTTCAAGGGCGGCAAGGAGGAGCTGTTCCACGCCGTGGTCGTCGAGATCAACGCGGAGACGGTCCGGCACGTGTCCGAGGTGGCGCGCGCTCAGACGGACCCGTGGGATCAGCTCGCCGCCGGCGCGGACGCGTTCCTCGATGCCTTCGCCGCCCCCGAGGTGCAGCGGATCGTCCTGGTCGATGCACCGTCGGTGCTCGGCTGGGACATCTGGCGCGCGATCGACTCCGAGCAGGGCCTGGGCCTGGTCGAGGCGGCGATCCAGCGGACGATCGATGCCGGCCGGCTGATGCCGCAGCCCGCGAAGCCACTCGCGCACGTGGTGCTGGGAGCGCTCAACGAGGCGGCGATGGTGGTGGCCGGCGCGGACGATCCGGCGGCGGCCCGCGCCGAGATGAGCGCGACCGTGCGCCGTCTGCTCGAAGGCCTGCGCGCGCCCGAAGTCTGAAGCGCGAGAGTGGCGGGATCGATATACCTCAGCCGCTGACCATGCCCCAGACGACTCCTCAAGCCCACGCATCGGGAGCGCGGATCGCGCCCGCGACCGAGGGCCCGCTGCAGCGCCACGCCCACCGGCTGCGCAACTTCTGGCGCTGGCGGGTGCGAACGCGCTGGCACGAGATCCGGCCCCTCGTGCTGCTGATCCTCGGGATCTCGGTGCTCGTGCTCGGGACGATCGGGTTCATGCAGCTGCCGAGCGAGAACTACAACTTCTTCGATGCCTTCTACCGGGCGATCACCCTGTTCGCCTTTGGCGGCGCGGTCGCGCCGCCCGTGCCCACGACGCTGCAGATCGCCCGGATCCTGGCTCCCATCCTGACCGGCTACGCCGCGGTGGGAACGATCTTCGTCCTCACACGCGAGCAGGCGCGGGTGGCCGGGATCAAGCTGTTCGTGCGCGATCACGTGATCGTCGCCGGCCTGGGGGCCAGCGGGGCTCGACTCGCCTACGCGGTGGCCGACAAGGAGCCGGTGGTCGTGATCGAGTCCGACCCGACGAACGAGCGCGCGGCGACGGCGCCCGGCCGCGGCGTGCGCGTCCTGCGCGGTCTCGCCACCGAGCGCGGGCTGCTGCGCCGGGCCGGCATCGCCCATGCCCGCTCGCTGGTCGTGCTGTGCGGCCGCGACGGCACGAACGTGGATGTCGCGGCCGCCGCGGCCGCGGCGGTCCCGCACCGGCGCAAGCGGCTGACGATCTTCGTCCACCTGGCCGATCTCGACCTGTGGAGCTCGCTCGCCGCCGAGGGGCCGGCGCTGGGCTCGGGCCGCGACAGCATCCGCATCGAGTACTTCAACGTGTTCGCGACGGGCGCCCAGCTGATGCTCGAGCGTGACCCGCCGTTCCCGCGACCCAGGCCCGAGGAACCGGCGCACCGCGCCCACGTGCTCATCGTCGGACTGGACGGAGTCGGCGAACAGGTCGTGCTGCAGACCGCCCGCATGTGGCGGAGCTTCAAGCCCCGGCCCGGCGACGAGCTGCGGATCACGCTCACCGGACCCGACGCCGAGGCGGATTTGGCCCGGTTGCGAAGCCGCTACCCGGCCATCGATCACTACTGCGTCCTCGCCGCGCGCCCGCTGGCGATCGCCTCCGCGGAGTTCCAATCCGGCGCGGCCATGACCGGCGCGGACGGCACGTGCGACGTGACCCATGCCTACGTATGCGTGCTCGACGAAGGCGATGCCCTGGTCGCCGCGCTGGCGCTGCACGCCCGCGGCGACTCCACCGGCGTCCCGGTCACCGTCGCGCTCGAGGAGGAGGGCAACGGCGTTGGGATCGTGCTCGCGGCCGAGGAGGGACGCTTCGCCGAGATCAGGCCGTTCGGCGTCCTCACCGCCGCCACTTCGGACGAGTTGCTCCTGCGCGGCACCAATGAGCTGCTGGCGCGGGCGCAGCACGCCCAATGGCTGCGCAACGAGCTGGCCGAGGGCCGCACCATGGGCAAGAACCCGAACATCCGGCCCTGGGAGGAGCTCGAGGAGTCCCAGCGCGAGGAGAACCGCCGCTTCGCCGACGACGTCCACGCGAAGCTGATGCTGACCCACTGCATGCTCGTGCCGATGGCGCTGCGCGATCCCGAGATGGCGCAGTTCCAGTTCAGCGACGCCGACCTCGAGCAGCTCTCCCAGCACGAGCACATCCGCTGGATGAACTCCAAGCTCGCCGACGGCTGGGTGTTCGGCGAACCGCGCGACGATGAGAAGAAGATCCACGATCAGCTCAAGTCGTGGGCGAAGCTTGACGAGAAGAACCGCAACAAGGACCGTCACGCCGTCCGCGAGCTGCCCGACATCCTCGAGCTCGCGGGATTCCGGATCCAGAAGGTCGGGGACCCGGTGATCGAGCCATGAGACGCGCGCTCAGCCTCCTCCCCATCGCCATCGCCGTGACCATCGCCGGGTGCGGCTCGAGCTCCCACCGGCACACGGTGGTCGCGGCCAAGCAGCTCGCGCCGTACGCCAACGACCGCTCGGCGGTGACCGGCCACGTCGTCGCGGCACGCGACACGGGTACGGTGGTCGCCTCGCTCGGCTTCGAGCTCGGCCGCGACGGTTTCTCGTTCGAGAACTACGGCTTCATCGCCGGCGTCGAGATCGACCAGCACGCGATGCGCGAGCTGTTCGGCAACGGGGTGTGCGCCGGAGCCGCCTCGGACTCCTGCACCCTCACCCCCGCTGCCCAGCAGTGGGCCGCCCAGACCGATGCGGCCATGGCCGGCGGTCACTGCTTCGGCTTCTCCGTCACGGCGCTGCGTTTCTTCACCCACAGGCTCGACCCGACCCAGTTCGGCGGCCCGACCACGTTCTCGCTGCAATTCTCACCCCAGCTGCAGAGCGAGCTGGCCTACGGGTGGTCGATGCAGGAGCTCGCGGCGGTGCGGAGAGCCGACATCGCGGACACGCCGACGCGCACGATCCAGTTCCTCGAGAAGGCGCTGGCCGACCACGGCGGCGAGGTCTACACGATCGGGATCTTCAAGCCCGACGGCTCCGACGGGCACGCGGTCACTCCGATCGCGGTGGAGAACCTCGGCGGCGGCCAGTACCAGATCGACATCTACGACAACAACTACCCCGACACACCGCGCGCGATCAGCGTCAACACGACGAACGACAGCTGGAGCTACAACGCGGCGCCGAACCCCGGCGATCCGGCCGGCGTCTACAGCGGCCAGGGAACGACGAACCCGATGAACCTCGAGCCCCTCACCGCCGGCCTCGGCGCCCAGCCGTGCCCGTTCTGCGGCACCGCCGGCGCCAGTCGGCAGGGCATGCTCCGCATCTCGCTCGGGGGCAATCCGGTCAATCACGGGCATCTGCTGATCACGACCGCCGGTGGGAAGCGGATCGGCTACGTGGGCGGCCGGTTCGTCAACGACATTCCGAGCGCGGGCGTGTTCCAGCCCTACCTCAACCAGGACTGGAACGCCCAGCCCGAGCCGATCTACGAGGTCCCCGCCGGCGGCCCTGTCGAGGTCGCGCTCGACGGCGGGAACGCGACCGGCGCCGACGCCGCCAGCGTCTACGTCACCGGCCCCGGGTTCGGCGCCACGGTCGCGGACCTGAAGCCGGCGGCCGGCTTCGATGACCGGATCACGGTCGGCGCGGGCGGCAGCGGACTCGCGCTGCACGCCTCGACGGGCACGAGCGGACCGGGACCGACCATGCAGCTGGCTCGCAACCTCGGCGCGAGCGGCAGTGAGCTGACGGCCACACCACAGAGCCTCACGGCCGGCGCGTCACTCGGCATCGCGCTGATGGCGGCGAGTCACCGGCTGAGCGTCACCAGCTCCGGCACGGCCACGACCGGTCCGGTGGCGCTGTCCCTGCGCCGGGTGGGGCCCGCGGGCGTCCACACCGAGCACAGCACCGTCGTGCTGGGCAACGGCCAGATGAAGGCCCTGACGCTCGGCAACGGGTAGCGCCCGGCCGGCGCGCCTACAAGGGCGTCGGCGGCTTCGGCGTGCCGGGGCGCACCCGGCAGGCACTGCCGAAGTTCTCCTGCTGCAGCAGCGGCGACGTCGGGCCGTCGGTCTCGAACGGGACGAATGCGACCCCGGTCCTGAGCAGCCCGGAGCCCGCCTGGCCGAGATGCCCGCGCCAGCATGCCCACGGGGTGTGGGCCAGGTCCACGAGCGGCGTCGCCAAGTACGTGAAGGCGTACGTCTGATGCGGGATGCACACCACGTAGTCGTTGATGAACAGGTACGTGCGGATGCGGCGCTGGATGCCACAGCGCGAGTAGCTCGCATGACTGCCGAGCGCCGCATACACGTAGGCGTGGTCCCCGCTCCACTGCACGCTGCGCGAGTGCCACCGGTAGGCCTGCCCCTCGTCGGCGTGCCGCGCCATCCAGAGGTAGCGGGGTTGCATCGTCTTGGGGTCGAGCAGGACCGCCACGTGCTCGAGGTCGCCCTGGTGGTAGTCCGTGTTGCCGAGCGTCGAACCGATCGGATCGCTGAGCGCCTCGAGCGGGATCCGAACGAGCGGGAAGTAGTTGAGCGGGTAGTAGAACCAGTACTCGAGGCTGATCAGGCCGCGCGGGACCCCCGGATAGGCTCGCGCCGGAGCGCGGGGCAGGTAGAAGAAGTAGACCTGCGCGGAGGCGAACGGATCGAGCTGCGCCGGCCGCCGCGGCCACGCCAGCATGGCCGAGGCCGCGACCCCGAGGTCGCGGGCAGCGGAGTGAAACGTGTCCTCGACGCTGTCGACGGGGGCCGGAAACTGAAGGTAGTCCGACGCCGAGCTGCGCCCCGCCAGATCGAACGCGCCGGGGTCGTGGACGCGACAGTGTCCGGCCGAGACCAGACACGTCGAGTGCCCGCTCCAGCGCGTGCCCAGCAGGCCGACGAGCGATGTCGGCCAGAACCGGTCGAGCGCGCTGACGAGGAGCGTCGGCTGGTATCGCTGCGCGAGCGCCGCCATCGCCGGGGAATCGGTCAGGGAGACCGTCGGCTCAGTGCTGATCGCCTGGGCGACGGTGCCCGGCTTGGGCTCGATCAGCTGCGAGGACGTGAGAAAGCGAGCGCCGCCCGAGGTGGGGTCGTAGAGCGCGAACGCGACCGCAGCGACCACGAGTAGAGTGGCAACGGCGAGCGCTGCGGCGAGATGGCGTAGCGTACGCATGCAGCATCCGTTGAGACTCGGATAGATATACCAATCGATGGGGCGACGATTTCACGGCGTGGGGGCCGCCTGTCTGGTGGCCGGGCTGATTGCCGGCTGCGGCTCGAGCAGCTCCGGCACGTCCTCGACAAGCACGCCGACGCCGCGGGGCGCCACCACCACGGCCGCCACCACCACGGCCGCCACCACCACGGCGGGCACCGCGCCGTCCACCGCCACGCTCGCGACGCTCCACCGGATCACCGCCCACCGCCGGCTGCAATCGCGATTCAAGGGCCTCGAGGGACTCGACCTGTCCCAGAAGATCCAGGCGCTCGCCGCCAACGCGGGGGCGTTCTGGACCTCCGAGTTCGCGGCCTCACAGGCCCAGCTCCCGCCGGCCACGGTCAATGTCGTCGATCAGACGCCGCTGTCGTGCGGGGCGGGCCAGATCACCACCACCGACCCACCCGCGTACTGCTCCAGTGACGGCAGCATCGACTTCCCGCTCGCGTTCATGCAGAGCAGCGTCGCGCCGATCGGCGATGCGGCGGTGGCGCTCGTGGTCTCCGACCTCTACGGCTACCACATCGAGAATGCCCTCGGCGCGCTCGGCGCCGGCTACAGCCCGGCCACGCTGCAGAAGCTCGACTCCTGCCTATCGGGCGTCTACTTCTACTCGATCCAGGGCAATCTCACCACGGGCGACCAGGCCGCGGTCAACACGATCCTGGCCGAGAAGGCGACTCCTCCCGGCGGTGCGGCGGGCGGCGCTGGCGTGAGCGCCATGAACCTGACCTCGGCGTTCAACAAGGGCATCCTGTCGCAGGGCCGGGCACAGGTCTGCCTCCCACCGAAGAGCTGAGCGGCCGTGAGCGAGTGCCCGACCTGTCATCAGCAGACGCCGGAGGGGACCTTCTGCGTCCGCTGCGGCGCACCGCTTGACCGGGAGCTCGATCACTCGCACGAGCGCCACGAGTACGCCGCCGCCCCGGGGCAGCGCCGATACGCCCCCTGGATCGTCTCGAGCCTCTTCCCGCAGCTCCCGCGCCACTCCGATCGGCATTTCCGCGTCGCCCTCGGCATCGGCGCGGCGATCGTCGTCCTGCTCGGCGTGCTGCGCCTATTCCCGGTGGCGCTGATCACCGCTGCGCTGCTGATGCCGCTGCTGACCGCCCTCTACTTCTACGACGTCGACATCTACGAGAGCGAACCACTGTGGACGCTGACGTGGACGCTCGGGTGGGGCGCAGTGACCGGCGTCGCGGTGGGGATCTTCACCAAGGCCGTTGCTCCCGCCGGCACCGCGCTGATCGACAGGGGAAGCACCTACCACGTGGTGACGGGCGGGATCCTCGTGCCGCTGCTGGGCGTGGTGCTGATGCTCGCCGGCCCGCTCGTGCTCCTTCCCTACCGCCGCTTCAACGACCCCCTCGACGGGGCCGCCTTCGGCTCGGCGACGGCGGCCATGTTCGCGGCCGCCGAGGCCGTGGTGATCGGGGTCGGCGTGCTCTCCGGGGGTCTGCGCCCGGCCGGCGCCGCGGCGCCGTGGGTCGCGCGCCTGCTCGGGGTCGCCGTCGCCACCCCCGTGCTCTCGATGAGCGCGATCGGAGCCGCCACGGCCGCGATCTGGATCCGCTACCGGGCGCCGGTCAAGGACCACGGCGCCCTCGGCCTGTTCGGCTCGCCGCCCGTCGCGATCCTCACCGCCGCCGTACTGGTGATCGCCGGCGCCGTGAGCGAGACGTTCATGCCCGCCGGACTGTGGCTTGCCTGGGTGGTCGTGCTCGACGCGATCGGCCTCGTGCTCCTGCGCCGGGCGATTCACGTGGGCCTGCTCGAGGAGGAGGCCGAGAAGGAGATTGGGCCGGAGCTCCGCTGCACGAACTGTGGCGCGATGACCGCAGGCCACACGTTCTGCGGCAACTGCGGGATCGCGCTCAAGGCGCTGCCGAAGGTGCCCGAAGGCCTGGCCACGGCCGAGGGTGAGACGGCCCCGCATCGTGGCGCCTTCGCCGGGCGCCTGGCCCGCGAGGTCCAGGGCCGGCCCACCCGCCGACGGCGGCTGATCGCGTTCGGGGCCGTGGCCATCGTGACGATCGGAGCCGGCTTTGCCATCGGCGCCCTCGCCGCTCCGCCGCCGCGCACAGCGCCCTGCAAGCTCCACAACCAGTGCGGCAGCCCACCGGTGCTGGCGAAGGTGCTGACCACCTTCCCCGGCTTCACCCCATGGACGAGCCAGGCCCTCGGCTACTCGCTGCGCTTCAACTCCAGCCAGTGGACGATCGCCGCCCAGGACGCGAGCAATCTCACGCTGCAGGCGGGAGACGGCTTCAGTCTGCTGTTCGTCAACGCCGCGCCGGAGTCGCAGTACTCGCCGCGGGCGCTGGCCGAGCAGCGCATCTCCTCGCTGCAGGGCCAGCTGCTCGGCTGGACCCACGACACCAATCCGAGCGACGCGCTGCTCGGTTCGGCCGTCGGCCTGAGACCGGGTCCCGGCGGCGTGTTCGTCGGCACGGTGTCCTCGCCGCAGGGTCCGCAGACGCCGGTCTCCGTCGCGGTCATGGCCGCCGGCGACGGGCGGGTCAGCATCGTGGTGACGGCCGTCGCGCCGGGTAACAACCCCGGCGACAAGGCCGCGGTCTACCAGCGCGCCGACGACATCATCGACTCGATCGAGTGGGCCGGGCAATGAGCAGCGCCGCCTCGCATCGCGGTGCGCCGCTCGGCGGGCAGATCGGCCCCGGCGGCCGCGCCGGCCGGGTCGGCCGCCCACGGCTGCTCGCCGCCCTCGCGACCCTGGTGATCCTCGGCACGGCGGCGACGATCGCGTTGGCCGGCTCGGGCTCCGGGCCGGCCACCGGGCCCGTCGTGCGCGCGCTCGGCGCCGCGCCGCCGGGCACACAGGTGCAGTTCACGCTGCTGCTGCGCCTCCCCGGCGCGGCCCGTCTGCGCCGGGCGCTCGCAGCCCAGCAGGACCCGCGCTCGCCGCAGTTCGGTCACGTGATCACCCCCCGTGCGTTCGGGCAGCGATTCGGCATCTCCTCGTCGTCACTGGCGCACGTCGAGGCGTCGCTGCAGTCCGACGGGCTCCGCCTGCTCGCGAGCTATCCACAGCGCACCGCGCTGTCGATGAGCGGCAGGGTGGCGAGTGTGGACCGCGTGCTCAGGGTGAGGATCGAGCAGTACGGCGACGCGTCCGGGCACCGCTGGCACGCGCCGATCGGGACGCCGGTGGTGCCGGCGGTGCTGGCGCGGTTCGTGAGCGGCGTCACGGGCCTCGACACCCGACCGCGCTGGCGGGCACAGGACGTGCCGCTCGGCGGGCTGACGCCGGCGACGGTGCCGGCGGCCTACGACAGCGCACCGCTGCGCAACCAGGGCATCGCCGGCCAGGGGCTGCGCATCGCGGTGATCTCCTTCTCCGCCTTCGACCCGAGCGACCCGCAGGCGTTCGCGTCTCACTTCGGCATCTCCGGGCCCGAGCCGCAGGTCGTGGGCGTCGACGGAGGCACGACCGACACCTCGGGGGCCGGCGAGTCGAACCTCGACATCGACGTGATCCGCTCCGTCGCCCCGCAGGCGCAGATCCTCTTCTACGAGGTCCCGCAGTCGTCCTCGTCCTACACCGACGTGATCAACCGGATCGTCGCCGACCACAGCGCCGACATCATCTCCTCGAGCTGGGGCCAGTGCGAGCTCGGGCTCGACCCCACCCAGCGCGCCGGCGACAGCCAGGCGATCAGCGCTGCCGAGGCCGCCGGCATCTCGATGTTCGTCGCCAGCGGCGACGCCGGCGCCTACGACTGCCAGCAGGGCAACCTCGCCGATCAGCGCCTGAGCGTCGACTGGCCGGCCTCGAGCGCCGGGGCGATCGCCGTCGGCGGCACGCGGCTGTACCTCAACGCCGACGGCTCCTACGCCAGGGAGGGCGGCTGGGAGGACATCCTGTCCGGCACCGGCGGTGGCGGCGGCGTGACGACCGGCGACGCGCGGCCGAGCTGGCAGGCCGGGCCCGGCGTGCGCAGCGCGTACTCCAACGGCCGCCGCCAGCTCCCCGACGTCTCCGCCGATGCCGATCCGGCCACCGGCTGGGCCACCTACTCCGCCGGCAGCCTCGGACAGGCCGGCGGGACCAGCGCCGCGGCGCCGTTCTGGGCCTCCTCGATGCTCCTGATCGGGCAGTACGCGGCCACCCACGGGGTGGCGAAGCTCGGCTACGTGAACCCGACCCTGTACGCGCTGGCCGCCACGCGTCAGCCGTTCCCGCCCTTCCACGACGTCACCCTCGGCGGCAACCGCTTCTTCCAGACCACACCGGGCTGGGACCCGGCCACGGGCCTGGGCTCGCCCGACGTCTACAACCTGGCCCGGGACATCACCGCCTACCGGCGACTGCACCCGGCGGGGTAACGAGAGCGGCCCCGGCGGTGGGCCGGCCCGGGCGGACCGGCCCACCCCGAGACACCGCGCTACAGACCCGTTGTCGTACCGCCCCCGCCGCCCGGGGTGGTCGGGGTCGGGCTCGGCGTCGGAGACGGCGTGGTGGTCGGCGTCGTGGCGCCGCCCCCGCCGCCGCTCCCGACACCGCAGGTCGCGGGGTCGCCGCTGTTGTAGCCGGCGACGAACGCCTGCGTCAGCGACTGGTTGCTGACGTCCGGAGCGGTGATGCCGTTGACGCCCTGCAGGCTCGAGAGGAACTGCTGGGCGGCCTGGGTGTCACCCTGCTCGAACAGGTTGCGCTGTCCGATCGTGCGGATGTACAGACCGGTGAGGCAGAGCGTCTGACCCGCCCACTGAGCCTTGCTGATCTGCCCCTGCTGCAGCGCCTGGGTGAACCCGAGCACGTTCTGGACATGGAAGCTCCAGAAGATCGCCACGCTGAAGGCGAGGAACACGTCGCCCTTGGGCGCGATGTTCTGCTGCATCCACGGGAGCGGCCAGTAGAAGACCGGATCGCAGAGATACCACGGGTCGTTGGGGCCGATCGTCGGCTTCGAGCTGCACTGCGTCTGGACCGGCTGGTTGGACACGAATGCCTCCTCCGCCTGCGGCCACTGCACCTTGGACTGGGCGAAGACCTTGCTCCAGAACGTGTTGATGTCGCTGTCGAGCGTCGAGATCTGCTGCTGCAGCGGCAGGTTCGAGAGGCCCTGGATGTGCGGAGCGATCCCACCGCCCTTGCTCACATGGATCAGCTTCGTGAGCGCCGCGGGAGACGGCTTCACCGCCCCGGTGGGCGATGGGGTCCCGTGGATCACGACCAGGTGCGCCGTGGCCGCGGTGGCCGTCTCGGTCGAGCTCGCGGTCGAGGTGCTGCTGCTGCTCCCGCATCCAGCCGCAAGGGCCGCGAGCCCAAGCGCAAGCGCCGAAGCGAGCGCACGCCGGCGTGAGCCGGTCGGGAATCTGCCGCCGCGCGTCCGCGCCCGGCGATCAGCGAGTTGCTGCATGACTGCCCCCTTGTCCGTTGTCTCGGCACGAAGAATCTATAGCACTGGATCTCTGGTGATCATTGCTATTTCGGTAAGCGGGTCGCCGGTGGTCCTCTCGCGCCCGCCGGCAGCTACTCTCGCCCGACCATGCGCCGGCGACTGCGTCTCAGTGGCGGACTCAGAACGTTCAGCGGCCCGATCGCGAGCGCCCTGCTCCTGGCCGCCTGCGGCGGCAGCGCGAGCACCAACAGCCGGACGTCGAGCACGACCGCCACGACCGCGACGACGAGCTCGGCGCCTCCGGCGCCCAGGATCGTCGGCGCCGCGGCGGCGCTGGCGCCGCGCTGCACGGCCGGGCAGCTCTCGAGCCGGCGCACCGCCACGCAGGGGGCGCCAGGGCACGTCGAGACCGGATTCGCATTGCGCAACTCCTCGGCGCACGGATGCACGCTGCGCGGCTATCCGGGAGCGCTGATGCTCGACGCCCAGGGCCGCACGATGGCCACCCACCTGACCCGGGGCAACGGGTTCTTCCCCGACACCACGCTCGCGCCGCGCACGGTCACGATCGGGGTCCATGGCGGCGCCCGGTTCACGCTCAGCTACGCCGACAACAGCGAGTACGCGGGCGGGCAGCGCTGCCCCACAGCGGCGACGCTCGAGATCACGCCGCCGCAGTCCCACGGAGCGCTGCGCGTGTCGGTGAGCGGTGGGGGCCGGCCGCGGTTCGCTCCCTGCGGCGGCCGCCTCACGGCCTCGCCCGTGTACGCCGGCTGAGCGGCGCTCGCGAGCGCGGCCGCCCGCGGCACCGGCTCAGACGTTGGGGCCGATCCGCATCGTCGGCGGCGGCAGCGGCTGCTCGCCGCTCTCGAAGCTCGGCTCGCCGGGCACGCTCTGCAGCAGTGCCGCCGTCGCCTTGGCCGCAGCCGCGCACCAGGCCGCGTCGCGGCCGGCGCGGTACAGGGTGGCCTCCGGCGCGCCGGCTCTGAGCCACTCCTCGTACTCGCCGAACCGCTCGGCGAGCGAGGACAGGTTCTCCTGGAGCATCTCCATCAGCGTCAGGTAGCGGATGAAGCGGTGCTGGTCCCAGTCGAACGTGGCCAGGATCTCCCGGCCCGCGAGGCGCCCTCGCTCGAGCAGCTTGCCGATCGTCTTCGGATCGGCGCCCAGGTTGAAGCCCCCTTCACCGGGCGCCATCCGGATCTGGCAGACGCGATCGCGGAAGCCGGGCAGCTCGGCCTGGAGCTCGTCGCGCCAGTTGCGCGTGGCGTCCTCGATCTGGCGCAGCAGGCCGCCGAGGTTCTTGACGTTGGTGGCGTGCGGGGAGCGCCGGTCGTCACCGGCCGTGGGCATGAACACCGGGGCATCGTCGTCGGGACCTCCCGTCTGCGGCGCCGGAACCAGGTCGAGCCCGAATGTCGGATGGGCGGGCAGCCACTCGTCGAAGAAGTGGATGGGGAAGTTGCTCGTGATCGCGCCGTCGGAGATGAAGCTCTCGACCGGGCCCTGCTGGTCGGGACGAGCGGTGTACAGCTTCAGCGCCGACAGGAACACGGGCACGCTCGAGCTCAACCGGGCGCCGATCACGACCGGCAGCTCCTTGCCCGGCACGAACCAGGTCCGCGTGCTGTCCCGATCGTCGGCCGGGACACCGGCGGCGTCGAGGACGTGGGCGACGACGACGTCGGGGAACATCTGGGCCAGCTCGGCGGGCGAGAACAGGTATTGCTCCTCCTCGAACGGGATCCGCACCGGCCGGGCCTGGCCGAGGTCCGTGGCCATCATCTGCAGCGTGATCCCGGCCCGCTCGAGCATCGCGAACGTGAGCGGCTGCTCGAGCGGCAGCCCCGCGCAGCGCTGGATGTTGCCGTACTGCCACTCGACCAGCCCGTCGGGGCCGTCGGGGTCCACGCGGGTCCCGGGACAGATTCCGAAGCCGTGCGCCGGCAATGCGCGCCACAGCCCGCGGACCATCGAGCCCAGGGGGCCGAGCACCGCCCACGCCGCGAGCAGCAGCAGCGCGATCGCGCCGAGCACGAGGAGCACGACGACGAGCGCAATCGGCAGGCGCCTGACCGCCTCCTCGAGGGCGAACAGCAGCACCACCACCGTGGCGAGGGCCAGCAGCGCATGCCATGGCCGGTGCCGCAGCACGGCGCTGACGACGGACTGGAATCGGCGCGCGCGCGACCGGCCCGCCGACCCCAGCGCGAGCGCCAGCGTGAACAGTTCGCGCGCCTCGGGCATCGGCTGGAACAGCGATGCGACCTTGCCGGGCTGCCCAAACTCGGCCACGATCTCCTCGATCCCCCCCAGCTCCATACGGCCGGCCCGCTGACGGCCGTACTCGGCGGCCGCGGTCATCGCCGCGGCGATCGCGCCGGCCGACGTGCCGCCGACGTTCTGGAAGCGAAACGTGCCCGAGAGCTCGAGCACGGCGCCCGGATAGACGACGCCGCTGGTCACGCCGCCCTTCATCACCAGGTCACAGGGCGGAAGGTCGCGCGGATGCATGGCGCTGTATTCGCGGCGGCGCCGGTCGCGCCTTCCGCACGGTTCCCAGTCGGCCTGCGCGCTCAGCTCAGGCGGCGAGCCGCAGCGACGCGCCCGATGATCCGGCCCGCAGCGCATGGACCCCGGCCAGGCCTGCCCAGGGCGTGTAGGGCGCGAACAGCTCCTCGACCTCCGCCTCGCTCGCCCGGGCCCGCGGATCGCCGCCGCGCAGCCGCCCGGCGAGCTTCAGATAGGCGAGGTCACCGGCCGGCAGTTGATCGAGTCGTCCCTGTCCCGTGAGCGCGAGCGTCTGCACCGTCCAGCTGCCGATGCCCGGGATCGCCCGCAGGCGGCGCCAGCCCCGCTCGTGGTCGGCGTCGAGATCGACTCGGCCTCGCGCCACCTCCCGGGCCGCGCGGATGAGCGCCAGCGCGCGCCCCGGGGAGAGATCGAGCGCGGCCAGCAGCGCCGGCGCCTGAGCCGCCACGGCGGCGGCGGTGGGCGCATCGCGGAGTCCGGTCCGAGGGCAGCGCCGCCCGAGCGTGAACACCAGCCGGCGCTGGATCGCGGCCGCCCGCTCGTACTCGATCAGTTGCTCGCAGATCGCCCACGTGAGCGCCTCGAACGGCGCCGGGCGGGCGGCGATCCGCAGGCCGGGATCTGCGCGGACGGCCGCTCCGATCAGGGGGTCGAAGCGGAATCGCTCGTAGAACGGTGCGAGGTCCTGATCGACCCCGAGCGCCAGCCGCATCCGCTCGATCCCCCACTCGGCCGCCGTCCGCGTACGCGCCTGCGCGCCGAACAGCACGCGATCGGGCGCCGGCTGGGCGATCCGCACGAGCACCGGCTCGTCGCCCGCGTGCAGGAGGCGGTGCAGCACCCCGCCGCGGAATCTGACCAGGCGATCCCGGGGAACACGGCGCGGCAGGCGAAACGTCCACCGCGGGCGGACCTCGACCCGGATGTCGAGCTGCTCCGCCGAGCCGGCCGGGCCGGCGTTCACTCGCCGGGCTTGCCGAGCAGGTGGACGTCGACGAGGAACGTGCGGCTGCCGATGACCGGCAGCACCTCACTGGCGCGGCGCGCGAGGCCGCGCTGGCGGCGAGCGGCCTTGCGAGTGCGGCGTCGGTGCACAACGGCGAGCGTGGCGGCGCCGGCGACGAACCCGGTCGCCGCCGCTGCGGCGGCCTGGACGGCGGGCAGCACGCTGCTGGGTGGTGCAGCCTCGATCGCGCGGACCTCGGCGAGCACGGGCAGGCCGTCGACGACCTCCTCCAGCCCGCCGTCGGCCACGGCGTGAATCGACTCCTCGCTCATCGTGCCTCCATGGTGACAGCGCGGGCGGTCATGTTCAAAGGATCTTCTCGTACACCCGGTAGGTGCGCACGATCCGGCCGCCCATTCCCTCCATCGCCCGGTTCATCGACTTGTTGGACTCGAGGATCCAGCCCATCTCGCCGCCGGTCTGCGGCGTCCGGGCCGCCGAGTCGAAGTGCAGCTCGTAGAACTTGGCCGCGATCCCGGTGTGCTGCCACTCGCGCTTGACCCCGAGCGCGAACACGCGCACGCGGTTGATTTTGCCCTTGTAGTACAGCCCCTTGGCCCAGCCGAACGGGAGCAGCCGGCCGTTCATGTGCATCAGCACCTGGTTGTAGTCGGGCAGCGTGAGCGCGGCGCCGACCGTCTCGCCGCCCTTCTCGGCCACCCAGGCCCAGTTCTCGTCCAGGATCGGCTTCAGGTCCTTGGCGTAATGGCGAACCTCGGCCTCGGTCAGCGGCACGAAGCCCCAGTTGCGCTCCCAGGCGGCGTTGTACACCTCGAGGAAGCGGTTGATCTCCGCCTCCATGTCCTTCTTGCGCATCGGGCGGACGGTGATCCCATGCTTGGACTCGACCTCGGCGGCGACCTTCCAGATCGCCTCGTTGACGCGGGTCCGGTCCTGGACCTCGAGATTCCACATGTACAGGTCCATCGCCTTGGTGAACCCGGATCCCTCGATCAGACCGGGGTAGTAGCGGTGCTGCCAGTTGGTGAGGATCGTCGGCAGCAGGTCGTAGCCGTCGACGAGCACGCCGCACTCGTCGTTGGTCGTGAAGTCCATCGGCCCGACCATGCGGTCGCGGCCGCGCGCCCGCAGCCACGTCTCCGCCGCGTCGAGCAGCGCCTGAGCCGCCTCGGGGTCCTGCTCACATTCGAAGAACCCGAACATCCCCCAGTCGTGATTCTGGAACTCGTTGAAGTGCCGATCGATATGAGCGGTGATCCGCCCCACCACCCGGCCGTCCCGCCAGGCGAGGAAGTACTCGGCCTCGGCGTGCTCGAAAAACGGGTTGCGCTTGCGGTCGAAGAAGCGCTTGCGTTCAAACAGCAACGGAGGAACCCAGTACCGCTCGTTACGATAGAGCCGCCACGGAAGCTTGATGAAGGTGTTGAGGTCGCTTTTCGACGCGACCGGCTTGATTTCGAGCGCCATACCGTCGCGAAAGCTACATGCCAACTTCGATCGACGTTTTCTCCAAGGCCCGCGAGCACGAGCGCATCGAGCAGCTGAAGGCTGCCCGCGAGCTCGATGCGCTGCCGTACTTCCGGATCCTCGAGGGGCCGACACTCCCCGTCGTGGAGATGGAGGGCAAGAGACGGATCATGCTCGGGTCCAACAACTATCTCGGCCTGACCGGAGACGAGCGCGTCAAGCAGGGGGCGCTCGATGCCCTCAACCGCTATGGGACGGGGCTCACCGGCTCGCGGTTCCTGAACGGGACGATCGACCTGCATCTCGAGCTCGAGCACGAGCTCGCCGACTGGCTCGAGACTGAGAGCGCGATCGTGTTCACGACCGGGCACCAGGCCAATCTCGGCGCCCTCGGGACGATCCTCGGGCCCGGCGACACGGTCGTGGCCGACTCGGGCGACCACGCCTCGATCCTCGACGGCTGCATCCTCTCGCGCGCCAAGCTCAGGGCCTTCCGCCACAACCGCATCGACCGGCTCGAGCACACGCTGCAGCGAGCATCGCAGGACGGCGGCGGCGTCCTGGTCGTCGTCGACGGGGTCTTCTCGATGGAGGGCGACGTCGCGCCGCTGCCCGAGATCGCCGAGCTGTGCGAGCGCTACGGGGCGCGGCTGATGGTCGACGAGGCCCACGCGCTGGGCGTGCTCGGCGCGCGCGGTGCCGGCACGAGCGAGCTGCTGGGCGTCGAGGATCGCGTCGACCTGCGGATGGCGACGTTCTCCAAGTCGCTGGCCTCGTGCGGCGGCGTGATCGCGGGGCCGGCCGACGTGATCGAGTTTCTGCGGATCCAGTCGCGTCCGTTCATGTTCACGGCCTCCGGTGTTCCGGCCGCCGTCGGCGCCGCCCTGGCGGCGGTCCGGATCTGCCGCTCCGATGAGGGTCGGCAGCTGTTCGCGCGCGTGCTCGACAACGCGCGCTACCTGCACGACGGGCTGAGCGAGCTCGGCTTCACGGTGATCGGTCCCACGCGGCTCGCGGATGGGACGGAGATCGTCACCCCTGTCGTCCCGGTCGTCGTCGGCGATGACTGGAAGGCCGTGTTCCTGTGGAAGACGCTCTACGACGCGGGCGTGTACGTCAATGTCGCGATCCACCCCGCCGTGCCCCCGGCCGGCGCGCTGTTGCGCACGAGCGTGATGGCCACGCACGACCACGCGACGCTCGACCAGGCGCTCGAGCGCTTCGGCGCGGCCAAGCGCGCGTTCGAAGCCGAGCACGGCCCGCTTCCCGGTCGGTCCTAGACCGGGCCCGCTCGGCGCCGCGGGTCGCCGCTGCGCTTCGCAGGGCGCGCCCGTGTCCTCCGCGCAATCTTGTCCACAACCGCACAAGACGCGCGGGCCAAAAAAAACGCGCTCTATGCGCACGCTCGGCGGATGTTGCATTGCTGTTACCCGCTGGTACACGCTAGCTTGCCCTTCGTCGTGCTGGTGGTCGGCCGGGCGGCGTGACGGTCACTCAGAGGCTTGGGGGAGTGACGCGCGCGGCAGGGACCGACTTCGTAGGACTGCGCGGATCACAAACGGATTTGATCTTCATGGCGTTGCTGGCCAGGCGCGTCTGCGCGAATACGTACTGACCACGGGCGTCCGCTTCGGCGGACCGGACCCAGGGAGAGAGAAAGCGAATGACGCAGACCGCCATGATGACCCCCGGGCCACAGCGCCTTCGAGCGCTGGAGCGAGCCAACCAGGTCCGGCTCGCGCGGGCGGGGTTGAAGCGAAGGATCGCGACTGGTGAGGTTTCAGCAGCAGAGATCATCCTCGCCTCCCCCCCGGAGGCGAGTAGTTGGGCGGTGGGTGACCTGCTGATGAGCCAGAGGCGGTGGGGCACCACTCGGTGCCGGAAGTTGTTGATGCGCCTGCAGATCGCCGAGAACCGGCAGATCGGTCAGCTGACCGACCGCCAGCGGCGTGAGTTGGCGAGCCATCTGGAAGCACGGGCAGCCCAGGACGTGATCGTCAGGGCCGCTCAGGAAATGCAGCTCGTCGGGGCCGTCTAGACACCACCCTCGGATCCGTCCCGCACGGCGTGTGCGTGCGGGACGGGTCCCAGTCTCAGAGCTGCAGGCCGATCGGGACCGGGCTCGCGCCGGCGAAGAACAGGAACCAGATCGCGAACGCCGCGAGCGCGACACCGGCGCTGATCACGAGCACCGCCTCGAGCACGAGGTGACCCGGGTCCTCGAAGCCGCGGGCCTGTCGGCTGGACCGGTACAGATTGCTCAGCCACACGAGCACCGAGGCGATCGCTGCGATCGTCACCACCACGCCGATGAACATCGCCCCCAGCGCGGCACCCAGCGAGGACGTCGCGCCCTGGATCTGGGAACCGACCCAGAGCCAGGCGACCGGCGTGCCCACCCACAGCACAAGGCTCCCGATGAACATGATGAGCACGGCCACGGCCGCACTCGTGCCGCTTCGGAAAAGGTCGCGCATGCGGCGACTCAGGATAGACCGGCAGTCGCGGGTTCCCGCGAGGTGGGATTCAGCGGGCTGCGGGCCGCAGCCCGCAACCCCCGGCTAATGGACAGCCGGAGGAGAGCTTGACCTGCCACCACCCCATCATCATCCCGATCAGTCCGAGCCGTGGGCGCACCTGCCACACGCCGCAGCCCGGCTCGCCGACATCGCGGCGGGCGATCCGGACGAAGCGGTACTTGCCGGGCTCGAGCAGCATCCGCTCGAGCCGTAGCCGGTTCTCGGCCTGAACGTCGGCGCGTTCGGCGATCGACCGGCGCGCGCTGCGCAGTCGCTCGGCGAGCTCGTCGCGGACGCGCTCGAGCTCGCCCAGATCGAGCAGCCTCGGCTCGCCGGGACGCGCAACGGGCAACTCGTAGCCGCCCATCGTGAACGCGGTCACGAAGGCGTCGGCGAGCTCGTGCTCGAGGCGGGCGATCTGCCCCCGGAGAGAGCGCCGGGCCGCGCGCTCCTCGACGTCGACCTGCGGAATGTCAAACGCAGGACGGTGCGGCGCGTGGATTTCGTGCTCGAGTGCCTCCATCGCCTCCTCCTCTGTCAGCGAGGCCACTTTAGCATCAGGTTGTGGCGGGCCGAAGCGGTTGCGCCGCCGGCGTCAACCGCTCGCGAGCACCTCGACGCAGACCCACAGCGCCTCCTCCATGTGGATCGAGGGGACGCCCTGGACGCCGACGGCGAACAGAGCCATGCGCCCGGTGCGCGGACCGACGCCGTGGCCGGGAGCGACGTCGCCGAACAGCAGCGCGTGCACGCACTGGGCATCGGCGATGACCAGCCGTCCGGGTGCGAGGTGATGGGCGTGCTCGGTCGAGCCGAGGCGATCCCCGTCCACGGTCGCCCGGATGCCGAGACCGCCGGGGGCGACCAGGTCGGCATCGAGCGCCCAGATCGGCACGCCGGTGTCGATCAGCCCGATCAGCAGCGCGTCGTCGAGCAGGTTCGTGGAGCGGAACTGGCCCTGCATCAACCGCGCCACCGCCGCCTCCTCGATCGGGATCCGGCTGATGTCGGGATCGAGCCCGATCTGGTGGAAGAACGCCCGGTAGGCGTGCGGGATCGGCTGCGAGCGGAGCGCCACCACGCTGGCCCCGCGGTAGCGGTTGGAGAGGTCCTCGAGCCGCTGCGCGACCGCTCGCGGGCTCTTGCGACGGCCTCCCTCCACGGTCACCCAGGCGAGCCTGAGCCCGGGCAGCTCGGCCGCCACCGCCTCCTCGACGAACCCGAGGGCGGCTTGGAGCTCGAACTCCTCCTCCATCTCAGCGGCCGATCAGCGCCCGCACGCGGGCGGCCAGTGCGTCGGACGTGAGCCAGTGATTGCCGATCAGGCGGTCCTTGACGATCCCGCCCTGGTAGGCCAACTCCACCATCGGGCAGATCTGCACTCCGTACAGGCTCTGGACGGCGCCGTCGGCGTCGTAGGCGATGGGGATCGTCCAGCCTCGCGATCGCACCAGCGAGCGGGTCTCGGCGTGACCGGCCCCGACCGCGACGGCGGCGAACTGCACCTCGCCGGCGGGGTAGCGGCGGGAGAGCGCCTGCATCGTGTCGACCTGGCGCTTGCAGTCATCCGACCCGATGGCGAAGAATGCCAGCGCCAGCGGCGCGCGCTGGACCATCAGGCAGATGTTGAGCGCGCGCGGATCGTGGTGAGCCGGCGAGCAGGGCGGCTTCAGATTGGCGTCGCCGTTGAGCGTCGAGCCGGCGAGCGGGGCGGCGAACGGGTGCAGAGGCTTCCCGGGCGCAACGCCCGTCGTCCCCACCCCGTTGGTGGCGAACTGGTAGACCGAGATGATCAGCACGAACACGATCCCGAACATCCCGATCATCCATCGGTAGCGCTTGGTGTCGATGACCGGGGGCGGCAGCGTCGGCGTGGGGGCGGCCGAGGCCGAGGCCGAGGCCGACACGGCGAGATCCGGGTCGAGGCGGCGCGCCAGCACAGGCGACTGCGGGCTGCCCGGCTCCGCCGCGGCCGGCTCCGCCGCGGCCGGCTCGCCGGGATCCGGCGGCCCTGACGGGCTCACGCGACCCGGGCCCGGCGGCGCGGGCGCGGCATTCCCGCGCGGGCACGTCGCGGCCGGCCGCGGATCTGCTCGTACGAGTCGCCACGCTCGGCCAGCACCAGCACCGCCGGGAGCACCAGCAGCACGCCACCGAGCGACACCGTGAGATCGATCAGCGTGACGAAGCCAAAGTCGCGGAGCATGGTGATGCTCGAGAATACGAGCACGCCGAAACCGGCGATCGCGGTGATCCCCGACGCCAGCACGGCGGCGCCGGTCGAGCGGTACGTCCGCGCCAGCGCCTCCGGGAGCTCGTGCCCGGCGGTGCGCTCCTGCCGGAAGCGCTCTGAGAGCAGGACGCTGAACTCGGTCGAGATCGCGATCACGAGCGCGCCCAGCGTGGCCGACATCGGGTTCAGCGGCACCCCGATCAGGAACAGGATCAGCGCCGACCACCCGGTCGCCAGCGCGATCGGGACGAGCGGCACGACGGCCCGCTCGACACGGCGGAAGACCGCCAGCAGCACCAGCCCGACCGCGACCAGACCCGTCAGCAGCGTGAGCAGCCGCCGTCCCAACGACGACAGATCCGCGTTCGCCTGTGCCGCCAGCACCGGCAGCCCGGCCAGCTGAGCCGTCACGCCGGCCGGGGGATGCAGTTGCGACTGCATGTACTCGATCACCTGTTGCTGGCGCGCGAGCGGCATCAGCCGGATTCCGAACGCCAGCGTCGCCTCGCGGTGGTCCGGCGTGATCACGGCCTGCGAGAAGTAGGTGGGGACCGCCGCCAGCAGGCTCCGGATCGATGCCTGCGACAGCGAGGAGCCGCTCGCGCTCCCGGCCTGGGTGCCGCCGGAGAACAGGTCCGGAAGCGACAGGGCAGGGCACAGGGTCGCGCGCGCGCACCCCTGGGTCTCGAGATAGCCGTAGTGCCGCAGCAGAGCCTGCTCGTAGCCGATCATCCAGCCGACGATCTGGGGTCGGGCGATGTCGCTTGCGCGGACCGTCACGTCGATCTCCCCGGAGACGCCGGTCACCTTCTCGAGCGTGTGCAGGTCGCGCAACGCAGGCATGTTCGAGGGCACGAGCTTGGTCACGTCGGACTGGACCGAGGTCTGCGTGTCGGCCACCCACCCGAGCAGGGCCAGCACGATCGCGATCAGCAGCGCGCGCTCCGGTCGGCGCGTCAGCAGCGCGACGAGGCGCTGGAGGCCGGCGCCGATCCGGGAGCCCGCGGCGGCGAGGGCTCGCGCCGGCCGCGCCGTCACCCGAGCCAGCGGCCGGCGGACCCCCTCCGCCCCGTCATGGATGATCTCGCCGGCGCCCCGCAGCGAGGCGCCGATCGCGCCGCCGCTGCGGTCCGCGAGCGCCAGCGCCGCGGAGCCGGCGGTGAGCGCGCACACCAGCGCCACCCCGATGCCCACCACGAGCAGCACCCCGAAGCCACGCACCATCGGCACCGGAGAGAGGAGCAGCACGAGAAAGCCGGTGGCGGTGGCCAGGGCCGCCGTCGCGATCGCCGGCGCGCCCACGGCCGCGGCCCGCGCGATCGCGCGCCGCGCTCCAGCCGGCGTTCGCGCCGTCGCGGGGTCGGCGTCGCGCGCCTCCTGCACGCGGGACTGGAACTGGATCGCGTAGTCGACCGCGAGCCCGATCAGGATCGGCAGCACGGCGATCGAGGCCATCGTCAGCGAGCCGCCGGCGAGCGAGGTGACCCCGAACGTGATCCCGGTGGCGGCGAGCGCGATCCCCAGCGGGAGCAGCCGGAGGCGAGTGCGGAACACCAGCAGCAGCACGATCGCCATCACGAGCACCGCGGCGACGAGCAGGCCGGCGATCGAGCCGGTGATCTCCGACGCGAGGTCGTTGACCACCACCGGAGCGCCGGTGACCGTGTAGGTGCCGCGGTAGGCCGAGGCGAACATCGGCATCTTGATCGCCTGGCGGATCCACGTGATCGCGTCGGCGCGCTGCTGGTCGCTCAGGTTCGGCTTCAGCCGCACCTGCACGAGCGCCGAGTTGGCGGTCGGGAACAGATACGCGAAGCGCGCCTTGGGCTGGTTGACACCCCTGGTCTGGTCGAACACGATCTGGGGGATGAACTGTGGATCGTCGATCCGTGGCGTACCGGCGATGCCGGAGTCGAGCGCCATCTGCTCGAACTGCTGGATCCCCTGCTGCTGGGCGAGCTGACCGGCGGCGTTGGCCGCGGCCAGCGCCTGCGCGTGGCTCAGGCGCTTGGCGAGCGCGAGCTGCAGTGCGGCGGCCTGAGCGCCGGCGACGCTCTGGCGGAAGTTCGCCAGCATCGTCTGCACCTCGGCGTTGACCGCCGTCACGGCCCGATTGAGGAACGTGCCCGGCCCGTACACGACTTGGACGGGCTTGTACCTCATCAGCTTCCCGCAGGCGCTGTTGGCTCCGCCGTAGGCCGGCTGCGAGCCCGGTGGCGCGGGCTCGAACGCCTGCGCCTGCTGGCTGGGGACGACCACCTGTCCAGCCAGGCACGCCTCGAGCTCGGTCAGCGTCGCGAGGTCCTTGGTCTCGACGAGGTTGGGGAGCGACTCGCGGATCAGGATCACGACCGCGTCGTCGCCGAAGTGACGATGGAAGTCCTCGCTGGCCACGGCGCTCGGAGCCGAGCTGCTGACGAACGTGTCGCTGCCGGCGTTCGGCCGCAGACCGAGCGCGAGCAGGCCACCCCCGAGCGCCGCGGCGATGACCACGGCCAGCGTCAGCAGCGGCCGTGCCGCGGCGGCCTTGGCCAGGCGCTCCAACCTCTCCCTCACCTTCATGCGACCAGTGAGGCTAGCGGCGCGAGCGGCCGTGCGCGCCGCTCGAGCACCGGGTTAATCCATCGTCAATGGGCCCTGGGATTCGCCGGCCAGGAACTGACGGATGAAGGGATTGTCGGAGTTGAGCATGTCCTCGGCGGGACCGGCTTCGACGATCCGGCCCTTCCACAGCACGTTGATGTAGTCCGCAACCCGACGGGCACTCATGATGTCGTGCGTGATCACCGCGAAGGTCGGCAGATGCGTCTTCTGCTTGGCCTTGGCCTCGTCCATCATGTCGCGGTGGATCTCGAGGATCAGCTCGCCCAGCAGGGCGGTCCGGACCGGATCCAGGCCCGAGTCGGGCTCGTCGAAGAGCACGATGTCCGGCTCGAGCACAAGCGCGCGGGCGAATCCGGCGCGCTTGCGCATTCCGCCCGAGAGCTCGTTCGGATACTTCTCCTTGGAGTGACCGAGACCGACCTCGTTGAGGCGACGCATGACGATGTCCTCGATCTCGTCCTCGCCCTTCTCGGTGTGCTGCCGCAGTGGGAACGCGACGTTGTCATAGAGGTTCATCGAGCCGAACAGCGCCCCGTCCTGGAACAGCAGCCCGAACTTCTTGCGCATCTCGAACAGATTGTCGTCGGGCATGTTCGGCACCGACTCCCCGTGCACCAGGATGTCGCCCTCGTCCGGGTACAGCAGGCCGACCATGTGCTTGATGCAGACCGACTTCCCCGTGCCCGACGGCCCGAGGATCATCGACACCATCCCCTCCGGCAACCCCATGTTGAGCCCGCGGAGAATCCGGTTGCGACCGAACGCCTTGTAGGTGTCGATGAACTCCACGGCGTCGGGGCGACCCGAGGGATACACCTTGTACGTGTGCCAGCGGTACTCCTCCTCGGAGGCGCCGTCCGGCGGCGCCGGGCGCGGCGGCTGCTCATCGACCACCGATACGCGCGAGGCGGACTGCGCGGCGGCGGGCTGCTCGCGGGTCCCCACCGGGGCGTCGTCCGCGATGTGGGCGGGCTCGTCGCCGGCGGGGAAGGCCTCCTGGCCGGGGGGCATCCACTCCGACCGCCCTCCGGAGAACTGCGGCTCTGACCCGGCGCTCGCCGAGGCCGGCGGAGGCGTGCTCGCCGCCGGCCCGTCACCCGCCGCCTGCGGGGAGGATCCCGTCGGCTCCGCGCCGCCGTCGTTGCCATTGTCGGCACCACCACTCCCGCCAAACCTGAAGCGCCTCATTCTCAGCCTCCGATAGGTGCTCTCGGATTGGCGCCCCAGAAGAGCTGCGTCCCGAGCATTCCGATGAGATGAACAGCCACGATGTTCAAGACCATCGACTTGGCGGTGGCGGTACCCACGCCCACCGGACCACCGCTCGCGTTGTAGCCGTAGTAGCAACCGACGAGCACGATCACGGTCGCCATCGACATGGCCTTGATCAAGCTATATAACAAGTCAGGTGGGTTCTGGAACTGCCAGAAGATGAGGAAGAACCCACCTGAGGAGACTTCCCCGATCTGCTGCACGACGGCGAGATAGCTGGCGAAGAAGCCGGCGCCGATCGAGCAGATGTAGACGAACGGGAGCACGAGCCATGCCGCCATCAGACGGGTCGCGCACAGGAAGGTGATCCCGCTGATCCCCATCACCTCGAGCGCATCGATCTCGTCGGAGATCCGCATCGAGCCGAGCTCGGCCACGATCCCGGTGCCGACCTTGGCCGCCATCATGTAGCCGAAGGCGTACGGCACGAGCTCCCGCAGGTCACACCAGGCCGAGAACACGCCGGCGTACGCGGGCGCACCCTGGCCGCGGGTGAAGTAGGCGCCCTCGATCCCGCACTGCAGACCGATGATGAACACCAGGCCCCAGATGACCAGCGTCGAGGACACGATCAGGATGCCGGCCTGACGGAGCGTCTCGCCGAAGAACCGCAGCGGCTTGAGACGGAACACCTCGGAGACGATCTTGGAGGTGAACTTGACGATCTCGCCGAAGGCTTCGATCCAGCCCTTCGGGGTGACGATCAGATCGTTCATCGAGCGCTCGCTGCTCAGCTCAGGCCCGGGCCGATCACTTGGCCACGGTCGAGATCTCGGGGTGTGTGGCCAGCAGCGTCTGCGTGAAGGCGTAGTTGAACGCGAACACGCCCAGGAAGGCGATCACCACCGCCTGGTTGACCGCTCGGCCGACCCCCTCGGCGCCGCCCGACGCGGTCATCCCCTTGTAACAACAGACGATCGCGATGATCGCGCCGAACAGCGTGGTCTTGAGGACCGAGCCCCACAGGTCGGTGGTCTCGGCGTTGGTGAAGAAGGTGGCCCAGAACGGTCCCAGCGGGGCGTTGTTGACGAGCGTCGCCAGGACGCCGCCGAAGATGCCGAACAGGAGGGCGTAGATGTCGAAGAGTCCGGTCACGAGCATGAGAGCCAGGAACCGCGGCACGACGAGGTTCTTGATCGGGTCGACGCCGAGCACCTGCAGGGCATCGAGCTCCTCGCGGATCTTGCGCGCGCCGAGGTCGGCGGTGATCGCCGTCCCGGCCACGCCGGCGAGCACGATCGCGTCCACGAACGGCGCGAACTCGCGGATCGACGCCAGCACGAAGAAGCCGCCGAGACGATCGAGCGCGCCGAACAGCACGAGGAAGTTCGCGGCCTGCAGACCCGGCGCGGCGTAGCCGAACGCGATCGTCGAGATCAGCAGCGGGAACCAGCACAGCTTCATCGCGAACAGGAACTGTCCGACGAACTCACTGCCGTACGGATATGGAGGCCTGACCGCGGAGACCAGAGTCTTGCCGGTCAGGATCATCATGTTCCCTACCTCTTCGAGCACGCTCTTGGTAGGCAGGAACGTTCTGTCGGCGACTGCTCGGATCAACTCTCTCTGTGTCCTCCCAGGACAGGCGTCTCCGCAGGCGCGGCGCCTGGCGCGTAAGCCTAGTCCACCGGGCTATCCGGGACCAACCGGGAACCGTCTCGGGGGCCGGGGGGGCGTGGTATGTTGGCGCCGGTTTGAGCGGGTGGAGCTTGAGGAGCGGAGGGATGACGACCGTCGTCGCGGCGAGTGTGGTGCTCGCCGGGTGTGGCGGCGGCGCTCGGCAGGACGCGAATGAGCCGAAGGGCACCTACAACGTCGAGGTGCGCGCGGCCAGCTTCCCCGTCCGCCAGAGCCTGGCCCAGGCCTCGCATCTCGTGATCGTGGTCAAGAACGCCGACACGAAGACGATCCCCAACGTCGCCGTCACGATCACCGACAGCAACCTGGGCACCAAGGCGCAGGCGTTCAGCGAGCTGCTGAACATGCCGGGTCTCGCCTCCGCCTCGCGACCCGTGTGGATCGTCGACCGGGGCCCGAGTCCCAACGGCTGCGGCTACAGCTGCCGGCAGGGCGGCCCCGGCGGAGGCGTCACCGCCTACTCCAACACCTGGGCCCTCGGCCAGCTCAAGCCCGGCGCCTCGGCGGTCTTCAACTGGCGCGTCACGGCGGTCAAGTCCGGCCTCCACGTCGTCCACTACCAGATCGCCGCCGGGCTGAACGGCAACGCCGTCGCCCAGCTCGCCGGCGGCCAGAAGCCCCAAGGGACGTTCGTCGTCCACATCACGCAGGCGCCGCAGCAGTCGTTTGTGAACGACAAGGGGCAGGTGGTCACGGTGTCTCGGTAGGCGTTTGTCGGGCGTGGGGCGCCGGTGCTGGACACCGGCGAGCACGTTCTTGGCGGGCGCCGGCGGTGTGCTGGGCTCTCTCAAGGTGTCCAGCGCCGGTGGCCCCACACGCCTGGGACCCCCGGCGTCTCCCGGGCTGGGCTGCCGGGTCGTCGGCCCGTCGCGCCCTTCGCCCCTCGCGCCTGAGCCTCGGCGAGCGTGGCG
>DATMGZ010000165.1:0-2775 GCA_035555155.1 Solirubrobacteraceae bacterium
AAGTACAGCTCAGGCGGCGGCCTACAAGCGCACGATTACTGGAACAACGAGAAGCAGTTCGTCCCCGCCCTGGCCGCGCTGCTCTGACCGTGAACGGCGGCAGGAGAATCGCGCGCCTCGCGTCCCCGAATTCGCGCTAGACGCAAGACTATCGCCCGCCCATCGTCGCAACGAACGGGATCCCGCACACCCTTCAGCTACGCGCCTGCCGCCGTCGCAAACCACACGTCAGCCATATTCTGGCTCGACGCTCGGTCTTGGGCGAACTCACAAGCCCGGCGTTGCCGAATGCTGGCGATATCCCGACGAGCGCTTTCTGGGAAAGCGCTCGTCCGGGCGCGGCCATCGCCGCGACGCCATTGGTCCGGTCGGGTCCTGACGCTTGGAATCACGCGTTTGCACAAGCGAGCCGAGTGGCTCGATCACCACAGGAGCGGCAGCCGCGGGCAGACCCCAGATCCGCGCAAGGCAGATCGCTCGTCGGCGACAACGACATGCCCCTCGCGCGGCAAGAGCGAGAGAGCGCCGCCGATGCGTGGGCGCCTACGCGGACGAGGCCGCCTGGGCGGCCGGCGTTCAGACCGTCGACTGAGGGCCGTGGGTCCGCAAGTACTCCCTCCCGGCGGCTGACACCGAGACAAGGACGCCGCGCTCCGGCGCACGACGGCGCACGATGAAGCCGCGGTCGTTCGCCTCCTCCCACACGGGTAGGCGCGGACACGAAGTCCGCCATGCCTCGAGCACGTCGGCGTACGCGCGGGGGCTCGGGCCGATCCACTCAAGGAGGTCAAGGATCAGGTTGTCGACGATGTCGGCCACAGAGATCTACGAGCATAGACCCGGCACTTCACCCGTTGGCCTCGCACGCGTCGCGAACGCTGGTGCGGGTGCGTTCGGCCGCCTCATTGGGAGAGCGGGATCAGCGGCGACTCGTGTGCCACCAGGGTGACGTCGTCGGGCGACGTTGCCACGAGGGCCGAGCGTGGCGCCGCTCCGCGCTTGCGGTGCAACGAGGCCGCTGTCGTTGAGCATCAACTCGCGGGTGCCGGAGAGAGAGCTCGACGCGACCGCGTCGAGTAGGTCGCGCCGGCGAGCGCGGCCCGCGTGGAGCGACGTCAGGCGCGGTTGGGGCCTGTGGATGTCAGCTCGAGGTAGACCGACCGCACCCCGAGTCGGGCCCCGAGCCTCACATATAGGCGCCGGCGCAGGCCGTAGTGCCGATCGAGCGCTAACTCGGCGTTCTTCTCCTCCGCCGCCCCGAGGACCCGACCCACGCCATCGGCGAACGAGCCTTTCGGCTTGCCGCGAACAGTGCACGGAGCGACCCGGACGCGCCGATCATGCCCTAAGCGCTTGACCTTGCCGGCATCCGCGAGGCTCTCGACATAGAGGCGACCGTCATGCAGCCCGAACCACACCGGCGTCGGCACCGGCTCGCCCGAGCGCCGGAACGTGACGAGCAACGCAAACTCCTCGCCGATCAGCGCAGCGAAGCTGTCCGCGGTCCCGGGGAGGCCGGCGGCTGAGTCGGTCCGCCGGTCCCGCAGACGGTCGAGCAGCCGGTCCTGCTTGCGGCTGATTCGATGCGCGAGGCCAAAGCGGTCCATAACCCGGGATCGTCTCAGCACCGACAACGACGACGGAGGGACCGAGCCATGCCTCAGCGTGCAAGCGATCACGCGACTGTGGCGTTCGAGCGGGCCGAGCGCCGGCTGTTTGCCGCGCGTGGCTTGCAGGTCGCGAGCCGGCGCGTGCGTCTGGCTGATCCGCCGGTTGCCGTGCGCGTCCTGGAGGCGGGCGCCGCCGCTCGTCCTGGTGCACGGTAGTGGCATGAGCGCTTCGACGGGGGCGCCGCTGATGCCGCGTCTCGGAACGCGACGTCTGATCGCCTTCGACCTCCCCGGGTTCGGCCTCAGCGACGCCTTCGACTACAGCCGCCGACCGCTGCGAGCGCACGCGGTTGCCCAGCTCACCTCGCTGCTGGACGCGCTCGGCTCGAGCGAGAGCCGATCGTCGGCACCTCGCCGGGCGGGATGTGGGCGCTCTGCCTGGCCGTCGACGCGCCGGATCGCGTTGCCGCCCTGGCGTCGCTCGGAGTCCCGCCGTCGCGCTGCCCGGCATGCACGGCGACCCGTTCTTCACCGCGCTCTCCACACCCGGCCTGCGCCAGCTCGCCGCGCGGATCCGCCCGCCGAACGTCGCGACGACACGCCGGTCGCTGGCCCGCGGCGCCGTCGGGCCTCGCGCCGCCGAGCGAGCGCCCGACGGGTTTCTTCGAGGTCGTCCACGAAGGCATGCGCCAGCCCGGCATTCGGACGGCGATGCTCAGCCACATGTGGCTCGCCATGCGGCTCGGCCGGCCCCGCCCTGAGAACCTCCTCTCAGAGGCCGAACGGCGGCAGCTCACGGTGCCCGTGCTCATGATCTGGGGCGACGATGACCCCTACGGCGGCCCAGAGATCGGTCAGCGCGCCTGCGCGCTCATACCCGACGCGCGCCTCGAGGTCATCCCCGGACGCCACGCCCCCTTCCTCGACGACCCCGAGCGTTGCGGCGCGTTGATCGACGAGCTCCTTCGCCGCGCGACCATGACCTAACCCCGGCCTGACTCAGCGCGACCCCAGCGCATCGATCGCCGCTCCTTGGGAACGACCTCGAGCGCGTCGACCAAGCTCGCCCTGAGTATCGCGATCCCGCGGATGCGGGTGTCTCCCGCGTGCCTCGGTGGAGCCCTCGCATTCGCGCCACGAGCGCGACTCGCGACTCGCGACTTCG
>DATMGZ010000166.1:0-2895 GCA_035555155.1 Solirubrobacteraceae bacterium
CGGGCCGGCGGGGGCCGCGCGGGGCTGGCGGTGGCCGGGTGGGGCTGGCGGCCGGGGACCGGGCGAGTCGGCCGGGCTGGCCGCCGGGCGGACTGGCGGCCGCGGGGCGCGGGGCGGCCGGGCGGCCCTCCTTTGGGGCGACTGCTCCTCAGTCGCCACCACCGTCGGTCGACCGACCGGATTCCGAGGGTGCATAAGGTGACAAACTTGAGCGCCGTCGCGCCTCCTTGGCCATGTAAGCGCCGCTCCGGCGCTTACATGGCCAAGGACCTCTGAACGGTGCCGTGCTTGGCGACATAAGCACCGCCCAGCGAGCCCTGCAGTCGCGGGAGGGGACCCGTCCCCCGTCCGCGAGAGGTCCGCCTCCTGCGCGCGATCCTCCCCAGCGGCCGTTCCCGCCGGCGCCCACCGCCTCGCATCACCTCGCCCCCGGCGGCCCGGTCGGCAATCTGCCGCACGAACGTCCGCGGGGCCGTCGTCGCGCCCGCACGACACCTCCTCCGGCGGGGCCGTCGTCGCGCCCGCACGAACCTCGGCGGGGCCGTCGTCGCGCCGGCACGAACGATCGAGGACAGCGAGCGGCGCGTCACGATCGTGCGGGAGGACCCTCCCGCCTCGGTGTGAGCGCGCAGAGCTACCGGAGGCCGCGCCGGGGCCCGGCCTCCGCCCTACTCCAGTTGCGCTACGGCGCGACGCCGCCCGTGAGCATGGCGTTGCCCGAGGCGGTGCCGGCGAGCACGCGAGTGGTCTTGCGCACGGACTTGTTCACGGTCTTCCTGACGCCGTGGACCGCGCCCTTGGGGACGGTCGGGGTGGTGACCTCGGTCGCCGTGTACTGGACGCGGGTCGAGACGTAGAAGCACTTGTACATCTGGCTCGCACCGATCGTCAGCTGGGCCGTCTGGATGTTGAACGTCGTGCATCCGGTGGCGCGGCTGGCGCGCCACTGGAACTGCTTGGCGGGCAGGCCGATCGAGAGGATCGGGGCCCAGGTGCTGACCGTCAGCGCGACGGCGTCGCCGGGCTTGGCGTCCAGCGTCGTGCTGAGCGGGAACTGCACGACGTGGCCGAACCACGGCTGCACGTGGAACAGCGGACTCTCGGAGCGAACGGTCCAGAGGCGGTTCTTGCCCGGCTTGAGCACCGTGATGGCGATCCGCGAGGTGCCGCCATAGGCGGAGTCGCGGCTGGAGATGTCGGCCTTGGTGAGCTTCGCCAGGCCGACCGTGAAGGCGACGATCTTGCCGGCGGTCTTGACCGTGGTCGGATAGGCGATACCGTCGCTGAGGGTCTCGAGCGCCGTCGTCTCGGTCATGATGATCGTGCAGTTGGCCTTCGAGACGGTGGCCGGACAGGACGGCGCGGCCACGGGCGTGGTCGTCTGACCCAGCTCGATGATGGTTGCGGATGCTGTTGCGGGGGCCAGCGCGGCAGCAACCGTGATCGCGGCGATGGCGGCCTTGAAAGTTCGTGTCATATCCGCATTGAACACGAACGTGCGGCCGGAGTAGCGGTGAGACACGGTCCGGCACCCCAGGCGAGTGGGCGCCGAACCGCTGTGAAGACTAGATCTTCGTGACGTTCACGGCCTTCGGACCCTTGGGACCGGCCTCCTCCTCGTAAGAGACTTTCGAGCCCTCCGGCAGCGAGCGGTAGCCGTCGCCGTTGATGCCGCTGAAATGTACGAACAAGTCGCGACCACCATCATCGGGCGTGATGAAGCCAAAGCCCTTGTCGTCGCTGAACCACTTGACGCTACCCGTTGCCATGAAAACCCCTTCGAGGCGCTGCGCTTTCAGAAATGCCGGGTCCATGAGGCCCGATCCGCGGGAAACGTAGCAGGCGCGGACGCGGTTCGGCGCCTGACGCGTGCGTCCAGAGCCTCAGCGGCCCTCGAAGGTCGCCCTGCCCGGTCCCTGCTCGAGGAACGAGCGGACCGCGTGCTGGAGATCCTCGGTCTCGAACAGGGCGCCGGCGACATCGCCGACGCGGTCGTTGGCGAGCTCCACGCCGCCCTCGAGGTAGTCCCGGAGCACCCGCTTGGTGGCCGCGTGCGCAAGCGTCGGCCCGATCGCCAGCGACGTCGCCAGCTCCCGTGCCGCGGCATCGAACTCGGCGTCCGGGTAGACCCGGTTGACCACGTTCCAGCGCTCGAGCGTCTCGGCGCCGAACAGCTCTCCGGTCATCACCAGCTCGCGCGCGCGTGCGGTGCCGGCGCGCTCGGCCAGACGTTGCGTGCCGCCCATCGCCGGCGTCAATCCGATCACCCGCTCCACGAGCCCGAACCGGGCCGACTGCGCAGCCAAGATCAGATCGCAGGCCAGCGCGAGCTCGAACGCCCACGTCAGGCACAGCGCGTGAGCGGCGAACACGGTCGGGCACGGCAGCACGTCGACGCGGCGGCCCAGCGACACGAGCCCGTCGAACAGCTCGGCGGCCGCCTGCCGCCCGCTCAGCGCGGCGAACACGGACACGTCCACGCCGCCGCTGACGACGCGGCCCTCGGCCCGGAAGAGCACCGCCCGAGGCGCCGAGCGCTCGAGCTCTCCGATCGCCTGCTCGAGTCCCTCATGGAGTGCGACGTCGTAGAGGTTGACCGGCGGAGAGTCGATCGTGACCACCGCGATGCCGCCGTCGCGCTGTACCGTGATGGGCGCGCCGGCGCTCATCGCAGCAGCTCGGCCGCGGCCGAGATCTCGTTGGTGTCGCCTGGCGCGGGAACCCACGGGAGCCGCAGCGGATCGTCGGCGTAGTGGGGGATCACGTGCACGTGGAAGTGGAAGACGGTCTGCCATGCCGGCGCCCCGCAGCTGTTGATCAGGTTGACCCCGTCGGCGCCGAGGCGCTCGCTGGCGCGTCGGGCCAGCCGCTGCGCCCCGAGCACGGTGGCGGAAA
>DATMGZ010000167.1:0-2007 GCA_035555155.1 Solirubrobacteraceae bacterium
GCAGGGCCGGACTACTGTCAGGGACAGCCAGTTCAGTCCCCCGCTTTCCCGCGCCGGTAAGGCTGCCGACTTGGTCCGACAGCCACCTGCTTAGCGCGTAAAGGGCCGCTCTCGCGGACGATCGCTTCCACGCCCAAGACCCCGCGGACCGCGCGATCCGAATGGCGACCAAGCGTAAGTCCGCGATCGGCGGGTGTTAGCCGCTCGCCCGATGGTCAGCAAGCGGCCGCAGGCGTGAAAGATGGCATGAGCAGTCAGGCGTAGCGGGGTTCGGCGCAGGTGGTCGGCCCGCCGCGTCGAACGACATGCGTTGAAGGCGCGCGCGGTAGCAGCCGCGCGGCCGGTCATTCGAATACGAAGGGCCGACCGTGACCCACGGTATGCGATGGGTCGGGCTGGACGCTGCCCGCGTCAAGTTCGACGCGAGGAGAGATGACGCAATGACGATCGTGATGGGATTGGATCAGCATCGGGCGCAGATCACTGCGGAGTGGATCGATACCGAGACGGGCGAGGTGTCGCGGTCGCGGGTCGCGCCAGCGCATCGGGAGTCGGTGCGCCGGTTCCTGTCCCGCTTCGCTGGTCGGGAGCTGGAGGTGGCGTTGGAGGCGACGACTGGCTGGCGGTTCGTGGTCGAGGAGCTACGCCGTGTCGGCGCGCGGGTGCATCTCGCGGAGCCGGCGGAGACGAGCGCGCTGCGTGGGAACAAGAAGCGCGCGAAGAACGACCGGGCGGACGCCAGGCATCTACGCGAGCTGCTGATGGCGGGGCGGCTGCCGGAGTCCTGGATCCCGCCCGATCACCTGCTCGATCTCCGCGCCACGGTCAGGCTGCGGCACGCGCTGGTGCACGAGCGTGGCGAGTGGCAGCAACGGATGCAGGCCGTGCTCTACCACCACGGGCTGCCCAAGCGGGTCGATCTCCTCACGCGCGAGAACCGCGACTGGGTCGGGCAGCTGCCGCTGCCCGTCGCCGGCCGCGAGCAGATCGCGACTGGGCTGCACGTGATCGACGCCGTCGACGTGAGGCTCGCGCCGCTCGACAAGCAGCTGTGCTCCTACGCGCGCCGGCAGCAGGGCGCCAAGGCGCTGATCGCCGCGCACTACGGAATCGGGGCGCTGACCAGCGTCACGATCCTGGCCGAGCTCGGCGATGTGCGCCGGTTCTCGTCCTCGCGCGAGGCGGTCCGCTACGCCGGGATGGACATCACCGTGCACGCCTCCGATCAACGCCGCGCGCCCGGCCACCTCTCCCGCCAAGGACCCCCAGCGCTGCGATGGGCGCTATATGAGGCAGCGCAGGCCGCCAGCCGCCAAGGCTCACCGGACCACGCCTACTTCCTGCAAGCGGCCGAGCGGCTCGGGCGCAACCGCGCGTGCCTCGCGCTCGCGCGCAAGCTGCTCAAACGCAGCTACCACACCCTCAAAGACCTCGGCGAGGAGGCGATTCAGCCCGCATGACCTTCTGTCGTGTGCGCACGCCCCCTGTCACGCCGATGCACCGCGGCCAGCTCCCGGCATTCTGCTGCCACCACGTCCGCGTGGACGGCCTCGAAAGACTGAGCGGCCGCACCGCAACTTCCCCCAGCGGGAACCACACCCCATCACCATCATGTCGCCGGTCGGGAGCCAACCCAGGCCGTGGACCGAGATAAGCATGGGCGCCCGCGCGCACACAACAGGCGATAGCGCCAGCACGGCGCCTATCAAGCGCTCCGCGCTCGGCCCTCCGGGCCGCCCTACGGGTGACAGGCCGCCGCCGCTGGCGCAGTATCACAACGAGTGGTCGAGACGAGCCCGACCACATCAACAACTTCACCCCCGGAGGGCTTGACAAGGGCCGACTGCACAGATAAGCAGAAGACTCGAGAGCTTGCGGAGTCTGTGATGCTCCGGAACGAGAGCATCCACGTCGCGGCCGACGGCGGCGGAGCTGGCCCAGAGACGCGCTCGCGTTCCGGAGCATCAGCGCTGCCGGCTCACCGCGGACTTCCTCTTCGACCGGATC
>DATMGZ010000168.1:0-5231 GCA_035555155.1 Solirubrobacteraceae bacterium
CGACGAGGTGATCGCAGACCTCGCCCGTGAGACGCGCTTTCGCTACTTCGACGAGCCGCTGATCACCGCCTCGCGCGAGCAGACCTATGTCGAGATGGAGGCGCAGCTCGAGACGCTCGCGCAGGACATGAGCTCCGAGGATCGCGAGCGCCTGATCGTCACGCTCGTCGACTGCGCGCTGCCGCTCGCGCCGCTGCTCAGCCAGCGCCTGACGACGGCGCCGCCGCGCCTGCGGCGGCCGCTGCTCGAGGTGATGATGCGCCGCTATTACCGCACGCGTGAGCTGCAGGGCTTCGAGCAGGTCGAGCTCGACGAGCAGTCGATCCTCACCGCCCGCTACGAGCGGGATGGGCGCACACATCACGTGCTGACGGCATTCGTCGAGCTGTCCGAGCTGGCCACGGCGGCCTGGGCCTGCGCGGCCCACGCCGCGATCCTGCCCGAGCGCGAGCCGGTGATGGTCGACCTCTACTCCGAGCACACCGACGGGGCGGGCGCGGGTCTCGCACCGGCTCTGCGCGAGGCCCTCGATGCGGTGCAGTTCCCGGCCTCGATCGAGCGGATCGTCGTTGGCATCAGCTCGCCGGCCCGGGGTCGCGGGATGTCGGCGGTCGACCTGTTCACCTTCCGTCCCGGCCCGGACGGCCTGGTCGAGGACGAGCCGCTGCGCGGGCTGCACCCGACGATGGGCGAGCGCCTGGTGCTGTGGCGATTCGAGCGCTTCGCGCTCGAGCGCATTCCCGCCGGCGAGGACGTGTACCTGTTCCACGGTGTGGCGCGGGAGAACCCGCGCGACGAGCGGCTGTTCGCGCTCGCCGAAGTGCGCGACCTGACCCCGGTGCGCGACGAGGACGGGCGCATCGTCGCGCTGCCCGAGCTCGAGCGGATGCTGGTCGAGGGACTCGAGGGGATCCGTACCTTCCAGCGCCACCGCTCCGCGAGTCGCCGCCTGCACTGGAACCGTATGTTCCTCTACGTGTGGCCCGAGATCGACCTCTCGCCCGAGGAGATCACCGGCCTGGTCGCCCGCCTCGCGCCCACCACCACCGGACTCGGGCTTGAGATGCTGCTGGTCAGCGGGCGTGTGCGCGAGGCGGATGGACAGGTGCGACCTCGTCTGCTGCGGATGCTCACCACCGGTGGCGAGACGGTGCTCGAGATCGACGATCAGCCGGAGCGGCCGATCGAGCCACTTGACGAGGGCGCTCGCCGGATCGTCGCGGCGCGGCGGCGCGGCATGGCCCACCCGGTCGAGATCGTGCGGCGAATGACGTCCGGACACGACGGAGAGTTCCAGGAATACGACCTCGGCGAGGACGGTGAGCTCGCTCCCGTCGACCGGACGGCGGCGCTCAACACGGCCGGCGTGGTCGTCGGCGTGATGCGCAACAGGACCGCTCGCTACCCCGAGGGAATGGCGCGGATCACGCTGCTCGGCGATCCGACCCATGCGCTCGGGTCGCTGTCGGAGCCCGAATGCATGCGGATCATGTCCGCGCTCGACATGGCCGAGCGCGATCGACTGCCGATCGATTGGTTCGCACTCTCGGCGGGCGCGAAGATCGCCATGGACTCGGGCACGGAGAGCATGGACTGGATCTCGGCGGTGCTGCGGCGGATCATCGAGTTCACGCAGGCCGGCGGCGAGATCAACGTCGTCGTGACCGGGATCAACGTTGGCGCGCAGCCCTACTGGAATGCCGAGGCGACGATGCTGATGCACACCCGCGGCATCCTCGTGATGACTCCCGCCAGCGCGATGGTGCTGACCGGCAAGCAGGCGCTCGACTACTCGGGCGCCGTCTCGGCCGAGGACAACTTCGGCATCGGCGGATACGAGCGGATCATGGGCCCGAACGGGCAGGCGCAGTATTGGGCGCCCGACCTGGCCGCGGCGTGCCGGATCCTGCTCGATCACCACGAGCATGCCTACGTCGCTCCGGGCGAGCGCTTCCCGCGCCGCGCCACCAGCAGCGACCCTCGTGACCGCGACGTCTCGAGCTCACCCCATTCCGCGCCCGGCTCGGCGCTGCTCACCGTCGGCGACGTGTTCTCCGCCGAGACGAACCCCGGCCACAAGCAGCCGTTCGACATCCGCAGCGTGATGCGGGCGACGATCGACGCCGACCACCCGCCACTGGAGCGTTGGCCGGACATGCACGGTGCCGAGGCGGCGGTGGTGTGGAACGCCCATCTCGGCGGCTGGCCGGTGACGATGCTGGGCATCGAGTCCCGGCCGCTGGCCCGGCACGGGTTCATCCCCGCCGACGGTCCCGAGAGTTGGTCCTCGGGCACGTTGTTCCCGCGCTCGGCCAAAAAGATCGCCCGGGCCATCAACGCGTCCAGCGGCCGTGTCCCCGTCGTCGTGTTGGCCAACCTCGCCGGCTTCGACGGCTCGCCCGAGTCGATGCGCGAGTGTCAGCTCGAGTTCGGCGCCGAGATCGGACGCTCGGTCGTCAACTTCGACGGGCCGATCGTCTTCTGCGTGGTCTCACGCTTCCACGGCGGCGCGTTCGTCGTCTTCTCCCAGCGTCTCAACGACCAACTCGAGACCGTCGCGCTCGATGGCACGCACGCCTCCGTGATCGGCGGCGCCCCCGCTGCCGGTGTCGTATTCGCCCGCGAGGTCGAAAAGGCCGCGCGCGACGATCAGCGGATCACCGAGCTCGACGCCCGGATTGAGGCCGCGGACGGCGTCGCACGCCAGGAGCTGCGCACGCAGCGGGCGGCGCTCTTCCCGGAGGTCGTGGCCGAGAAGCGGGGTGAACTCGCGGCTCAGTTCGACGCCACCCATAGCATGCAGCGCGCGGTGCGGATGGGCTCGGTGTCGCGAACGATCGCCCCGGCCACGATGCGCCCGTACCTGATCGAGGCCGTGGAGCGTGGGATCCGCACCACCCACGAGCGGGAATCGACCACCGAGCGTCCGCTCGCCGGCGGCCATAGGATGCCCGCTCCCACCGACGTCCACACGACGGCCGGATCATGAGCAATGACCGCGTGGCTGACCCGCTCCTTGGCCGAGGTCCCCGCCGGCGACGGCTGGCTGGGCGCCTCGGAGCGTGCCGTCCTCAGTCGCCTGACGTTGGTCAAGCGCCGCTCTGAGTGGCGGTTGGGCCGCTACACGGCCAAGGCTGCCGCCGCTGCGTTCCTGGAGGTTGAGGATGGGCGCATCGAGGTCGTCGTCTCGCCCGGCGGTGCCCCGGTCGCCGTGCTCGACGGCGCCCGCGCGGAGCTCGAGCTGTCGCTCAGCCACCGGGCCGGACGGGCCGTCGCGGTCGTGGCTCCACCCGGGCCCGCCGTGGGGTGCGACCTCGAGCTGGTCGAGCCGCGAAGCGATGCCTTCGTCCGGCAATGGTTCGCCGACGGAGAGCGGGCGCTGGTCGAGGCGGCGCCGTCCGACGAGCGTCCGTGGCTGGCAAACCTGATCTGGAGCGCTAAGGAGGCGGCCACCAAGGCGATCGGCGAGGGGCTGCGGCTCGACGTTGCCCGCGCCCGCGTGACCTTTGGCCTGGGGGAGGTCGACGCGGGCACCGACGGATGGCGGCCGCTGCGAGTCCGGTGGTGTGAGGACGGCGCGACGGTCCAGCACGGATGGTTCCGCCGCGAGCCGGAATGGGTGATCACCGTCGTCGGAGGCGACTCCCGGACCCCGCCTCCACGTCGGATAGGTTGACCGGAGAGACCGATTCCGCTCGATCTGAATGGTGAGGGTGCGCGATGCAATTCGTGCTGACACGTGATGTCGCGGAGTTCGCTGCGCACGCGGACGGCCTGTTCGCGCGCCGGCTCGACTGCAACATCCTCGCGACGGTGACGATGAATGCGCGCGACGGGGCCTTCCCCGGCACCGCGCCGCTGTTCGCGTACGGCGTCGACGACGACGGAGCGGTGCAGTTCGCCGCGCTGCGCGTGCCGCCCTGGCCGTGGCTGGTCTGCGGACTCGAGGCCGGCCTCGCCGACGAGCTGGTCGGCCTGTGGCTGGACGTGGATCCCGACGTGCCCGGCGTGAGCGGGCCGCCCGAGGCCGTCCGTGCCATCGCCGCCGCGTGGACGCGCCGGACGGCCGGCGAGACCCGCCGCAGCATGGAGGAGGCGATGCACGTGCTCGAGGCCGCGCTCGACCCTCCGCACCCCGCGCGGGGCGACCTGCGCCGCGCGCAGCCTGCCGAGCGCCCGCTGCTGGTCGTCTGGATGGCGGCTTTCGCGCGCGAGGCGGGGGTTGCCGGAGCCGATCGGGCCGAGGTGATCGTCGACGGTTGGTTGCGCCGGGGCGGCCTCTGGATCTGGGACGACGCGGGTGCCGTGTCGCTCCTCGGGACCACGCGCCCGGTCGCCGGGGTCGTACGGATCGGGCCGGTGTACACGCCGCCGGAGCACCGCGGCCGCGGATATGCGGGCAGTGCCGTGGCGGCGGCCAGTCGCCGGGCGCTCGCCCACGGAGCCAATCGTTGCATGCTGTTCACCGACCTGGCCAACCCGACGTCGAACAAGATCTACGCCGAGGTCGGCTTTCGCCGGGTCGGCGACTGGGAGGAGCACACCTTCGAGCGGGGACGTTAGTGTTAATCTGCGTCCGTGGCCGGCTGGGACGATGTGCGCCGGATCGCGCTCGCGTTGCCGGAGTGCAGCGAGCGCGTCTCACGCGAGCTCGCCCAGTGGCGGGTGCGCGACAAGCTGTTCGTGTGGGAGCGGCCGCTGCGGGCCTCGGACCTGCGCGCCCTCGGCGACGACGCGCCCACGGGGCCGATCCTCGGTGCGCGGGTGGAGCACCTCGGCGCGAAGGAGGCGCTGCTGGCCGATGACCCGGCTGTCTTCTTCACCACGCCGCACTTCGACGGCTACGCGGCCGTGCTCGTGCGCCTCGAGCAGATCCCGCTCGACGAGCTCGAGGAGCTGATCGTGGAGGCGTGGATGGCCCGGGCCCCGAAGCGGGTCGCCGCGGCGTACCTCGACACTCGCGTCCGCCCCGCCGACGGCTGACCGTCACTCGTACTGCAGCGCCGCCAGCACGTTGAGCCGCGCCGCCCGGCGCGCGGGGAAGATCGCCGCCACGATGCCGGCGATGATCGCTGCGACCACGAACACGACGAGCGTGCCCCACGGCACCGTGAAGGCGGCGAAGTTGAGCGCCTTGCCGACCATCAGGGCCAGCACGACGCCGAGCGGGATCCCGAACGTCGCGCCGAGCAGCGCGGTGATGATGCTCTCGTGCCGGATCATGCGCCGTA
>DATMGZ010000169.1:0-5389 GCA_035555155.1 Solirubrobacteraceae bacterium
CGGGAGCGTCCTCGAGCGACATGTGGTGGGTCACGAGCGGGGTCGGGTCCAGTGACCCCGACGAGAGCATGCCGAGCACGCGGTCGACGTGGCCGATCACGTTCGCGTGGCCGGTCCTGATTCCCAGGGCCTTGATCCACACGAGCCCCATGTGGACCTGACACGGCTCGGCGTAGACCCCGATCGCGACGACGGTGCCCGCCTTGCGGGTGAGCCGGATGGCGAGATCAAGTGCGTCGGGGTGTCCGACCGCGTCGATTGCAGCGTCGACGCCGCGGCCGCCGGTGATCTGCTTGACGACCTCGCGCGGGTTCTGCGCGGTCAGGTGGACCGGGATCGCGCCGAACCCGGCCGCGACCTCGAGTCGCTGGGCCACCGTGTCGATCGCCAGCACCGGACCGGCGCCGCTCGCCACCGCGACCTGGACCGCGCACAGGCCGACCGGTCCGAGGCCGAGTACGGCGATGCTGTCGCCGGGCCGGGTGGCCGACTCCTGCACGGCGTGGTAGCCGGTGCCCATCACGTCGCCGGCGAACAACGCGACGTCGTCGCTGAGTCCCGCGGGCACCTTGCGGAGCGTGAGGTTGGCGTTCGGCACCAGCGCCTGGTCGGCCTGGGTGCCCTGGAGCGAGCCGAGCACGGCCCCGTGTCCGAACGTGCGCATGTGGTCGCACTTGTGGTAAATGCAGCGCAGGCAGAAGAAGCAGGTGCCGCAGGCGCTGTGGTAGCAGCCGAGCACGCGATCGCCGACGGCGACCCGGGTGACGTCGTCACCCGCCCCGATCACCGTGCCGACGAATTCGTGGCCGATCGTGAACCCGGGCTCGATCTTCACCCGGCCGTGGTAGATGTGCAGGTCCGAGCCGCAGATCCCGCTCGCCTCGATCCGCACGATCGCGTCATCGCGGGCCAGGAGCTCGGGCTCGGGACGGTCCTCGACCCGGACCTCGCCCGGCGCCCGATAGGTGACCGCTCTCATCGTGGGAGGCTTCTCATCGTGGGAGGCTTCTCATCGTGGGGCGCTATTCATAGCTGAAGAAGCCTTCGCCGGTCTCCCGGCCCGTCCGGGCCGACCACGACAGGGCCCGCAGCGCCGGGGCGGCGCGATAGCGCTCCTCGCGCCGCTCGTCATAGAGCCCGTCCAGCAGGGCGAGCACGTGGTCGATGCCGATCTGGTCCGCCCAGGCCAGGGGCCCGCGCGGGTAGTTGAGCCCGTGCACCATGCCGGTGTCGATGTCGGCGCCGCTGCCGACGCCCTCGCCGAGCGCGAACGCCGCCTCGTTGATGAGCTGGGCGATGATCCGGCCGAGCACGAGGCCGGGGGCGTCGCCGACCCACACGACGTGCATGCCGAGAGTGCCGAAGAACCGCTCGGCCGCGGCGGCCGCGGATGCCGCGGTGTCGGGTCCGCGGGTGAGCTCGACGAGCTCACACTCCGCCAGCGGGGGGAGGAAGTGGAAGCCGACGCTCGCGCCGCCGGGGTCGAGAGCGGCGAGCGAGCCGGCGGCACAGCAGATCGCCTGCGGGCCGCCCTGCAGCGGCAGCTCGAGCTCCTCGCCCACCGAGAGGTCGAGGATCAGGTACGGAATCTCGCCCTCCGCTTCGAGCGGGGAGGCGACCTGCCACCCCGCGGCGTCGGCGAGCTCGTCGATCTCGGCCGCCAGAGCGGAGTCGCCGGAGATCACGATCAGCCCGTCACCGCCGCCGACGAGCGGCGGATCCGGGTCGGGCGGCCGATGCGCTCCGCCCTCAGGGTACGCGTAGTAGCCGCGGCCGGACTTGCGGCCCAGCCGGCCCGCGGCGACCGTCTTCACCGCGATCGGCGACGGTTGCCAGCGCGGCTCGCCGAAGCTCTGCTCGTAGAACGAGCGGGCGACCGCGAGGCCGACGTCGACGCCGACGAGGTCCATCAGCTCGAACGGGCCCATTCGGAAGCCGCCACCCTGGCGGCAGATCCGGTCGATCTCGGCCAACGGCGCGACCTGCTCGGCGAGCAGCTTCAGCGCCTCGAGCCCGAACGGCCGGTTGCACCGGTTGACGAGGAAGCCGGGGCCGTCGACGGCCTCGATCACGCGCTTGCCCATCAGCTCACCGGCGGCGCGGGCGACGGCGAGCGCGCGCTCGGAGGACTGCTCGCCGGCCACCACCTCCAGCAGCGCCATCACCGGCGCCGGGTTGAAGAAGTGCATTCCCACCACCCGGCTCGGGTCCTCGGCGGCGGCGGCGATCGCGGTCACGAGGAGCGACGAGGTGTTCGTCGCCAGCACACACTCGGGGCCGGCGGTCCGCGACAGGATCGCGAACAGCTCGCGCTTGAGCTCGAGCTGCTCGGGCGCGGCCTCGATCACGAGCTCGGCGCCGGCCAGGTCCCCGACCGCCGGGGCCGCCTCGAGCCGGGCCTCCGCCTCCGTGGCCTGCTCCTCGCTCAGGCGCCGGCGCTCGACGCCGCGACGCAGGTGACGCCGGATCGCCTCCAACCCGCGCTCGAGCGCTTCGGGCACCGGGTCGTGCAGCAGCGTCCGCGCGCCGCCGGTGCAGGCCAGCTGCGCGATGCCCGCGCCCATCGTGCCGGCGCCGACGACGCCGATCGTCTGCGGTGGCGCCACCGCCTGGCTCAATCCGGCACCAGCGCGTTGATCCCGGTCACCGCGCGCCCGATGATCAGCTTCTGAATCTGCGAGGTGCCCTCGTAGAGCGTGGTCACCCGCACGTCGCGGAAGTAGCGCTCGACGGGGTGGTCATCGACGTAGCCCGAGCCGCCGTGCACCTGGATCGCCGTGTTGGCGGAGCGCACGGCCGCCTCGGTCGCGTACAGCTTGGCGATCGACGTCTCCGTGGTGCTCGGCTTGCCGGTGTCCTTGAGGTAGCCGGCCCGCCACACGAGCATCCGCGAGGCGTCGGTGTCGACGACCATGTCGGCGATCATCGCCTGCACGAGCTGGAAGCCGGCGATCGGACGGCCGAACTGCTCGCGCTCCTGGGAGTAGCGCACCGACGCGTCGACGCAGCCCTGGCAGATTCCGACGCAGCCCGCGGCGACGCTGTAGCGACCGGAGTCAAGCGCGCTCATCGCCACCTTGAAGCCGTCGCCCACCTGCCCGAGCATCGCGTCCTCGCCGACCTCCACGTCGTCGAGCGAGATCGATGCCGTGTCCGATCCACGCAGGCCCATCTTGTGGTGGATCGCCTGGGGCTGAAAGCCGGGCTGGTCGGTGTCGACCAGGAAGCAGGCCAGGCCCCGATGACCCTTCTCGGGGTCGGTCTGGGCGAAGATCAGCGCGAGCTTGGCGTAGTTGCCGAGGGAGATCCACATCTTGCCGCCGTTGATGATCCAGCCGGTATCGGTCCGGCGAGCGCGGGTGCGCTGGTTGGCGGCGTCGGACCCGGTGTCGGGCTCGGTCAGCCCGAAGCAGCCCAGCCACTCGCCCGAGCACAGCTTCGGCAGGTAGTGCTGCTTCTGCTCCTCGGTCCCCCAGCGCAGCAGCGAGGAGCACACGAGCGAGGTCTGCACGGAGATCACCGTGCGCATCGCCGAGCAGCCGCGGCCGATCTCCTCGACCACGATGCCGTAGGTGAGGTAGTCAAGTCCGGCACCGCCGTACTCGCGCGGCACGATCGCACCCAGATACCCCTGGTCGGCGATCTTGCTCACGAGCTCGAGGTCGAAGTGCTCGTTGCGGTCGTTCTCGCGGGCACGCTCGACGATCTCGTTGTCGGAGAACGCGCGGGCGGTCTCGCGAACGAGACGCTGTTCATCTGTGAGTTCGAAGTCCATGGCCGGGCACGCTACCTGACCTGGGTAGGCTCACACCTTCCAATGGCCCCCGCGACTCGCTACGCACGCAGCGGCGAGATCCACATCGCCTACCAGGTCGTGGGCGAGGGACCGATCGACCTGTTGTTCGTGCCGAGCTGGATCTCCCAGGTCGAGCACTACTGGGAGGAGCCCGTCGTCGCGCGGTATTTCAACCGGATGGCGTCGTTCTCGCGGTTGATCATGTTCGACCGTCGCGGGTCGGGATTGTCGGACCCGGTGCTCGCCCCGCCGACGCTCGAGGAGCAGATGGACGATGTCGTCGCGGTGTTGGACGCGGCCGGTTCCGAGCGGGCGGCGGTGTTCGCCCAGCTCGAGGGTGGCGCGATGGCGGCCATGTTCGCGGCCACCCATCCCGAGCGGACCGGCGGGCTGATCCTCTACGAGGCGATGCCGCGGATGTCCTGGGCGCCGGACTACGACTGGCCGCTGCGGAGCGACGAGCGGGAGGCCTACGTGCGCAACGGCGTCTGGGGCGACGGGTCGCGGATCCTCGGGATCGCGCCGCACGCGGCCGAGAACGACCGCCTGCGGCGCTGGTTCGCGAAGCTCGAGCGGCTGGCGGCCAGCCCAGGGACGGCGGCGCGGCTGATGCGCTGGAACGGCGAGATCGACGTGCGGGCGGTGCTGCCGACGATCCAGGCGCCGACGCTGGTCCTGCACCGAACAGGGGACAAGTTCATCGATGTTCGCCACTCCCGCTACCTGGCCGAGCACATCCCGGGCGCGCGCTACGTCGAGCTCCCGGGCTCGGATGCGCTCTCGTTCGGGCCGGAGTCCGAGCGCCTGCTCGACGAGGTCGAGCAGTTCCTGACCGGCGCCCGCAAGCTGCCCGATCCCGAGCGGATCCTGGCCACCGTGATGTTCTCGGACATCGTCGAGTCGACCCGGCGCGCGGCCGAGCTCGGAGATCGCACCTGGCGGCAGCTGCTCGAGACGCTCGAGGAAGTGGTGGCGGGCGAGCTCGACCGCTTCCGAGGCCGGGCTATCAAGACGATGGGCGACGGCTTCCTGGCCACCTTCGACGGGCCCGCCCGGGCGATCCGCTGCGCCGTCGCGATCCGGGAGGAGATGGCCGAGTTCGGGCTCGACGTGCGCAGCGGACTGCACACCGGCGAGATCGAGGTGATGGGCGCCGACGTGGGTGGGATCGCCGTGCACATCGGCGCCCGCGTCGGAGCGATCTCAGGTCCGGGCGAGGTGCTCGTGTCCGGCACCGTCAAGGATCTGGTGGTGGGCTCGGGCATCGGGTTCGAGGACCGGGGGGAGCACGAGCTCAAGGGGGTCCCGGGCCGCTGGCGCCTGTTCGCGGTGGCGGCCTGACGCGCACCCGGCCTCCGCCGCGCGAGGCGGCGGAGGCCGGAGCGACGGCTCAGAGGCTGGGCTCGTCGGTCAGGAGGCGGGCGGCAGCGACTCCACGGCCGGCAGCGCGACGGCGATGCTCACCGGCGCGGAGTGACCGCTGATGTTGTATTGGCCGCCGGGCATCAGCACCCGGAAGACCTTCGTGCCCGGGGTGCCGAACGTCCAGCGGAACCGGTAGGTCGCCGCGGCCGTCACGAAGGCGATCTTTGC
>DATMGZ010000170.1:0-2776 GCA_035555155.1 Solirubrobacteraceae bacterium
TTCCGGTTCGGGTGGGGCGGGTTCGGGTGGGGTGGGTGGGTCGGTTGGTGCCGCCGGTGGCGCGAGCGATTCCGGGGCGGCGGCCGAGTCGGGCGCAGCGGGCGATTCCGCGGCGGCGGGCGACTCGGGGCCGGGCACGTCGAGGGCGGCGCCGGCCGCCGGGCCGGTGTCCTCTTCCACGGGCTCTCCCGCCGGGGCCAGGGTCTCGCTCCCCGGGCGCTCACCGGACGGGTCTTCGGCCGCCGGCCACCGATCAACACCATCGATGCGATCAGCGTCGCGACGCATCGCGGCTGTGACACCACCGGCCCAGTCGGCCCCTGCGCCGGCCCACGCGTAGGCGCCCTCCTCCGCGGACATCCGCGCCGCGCGCGCTTCGGCCCGCAGCGGTCCGACGGCGTGACCGGCCAGCTCGGTGACCGGGAGCAGGCGCAACAGCGCCCACGGCGCGAACGCTCCGAGCAGCACGAGCACCGCGCCGGCGAGTGCTCCGACGATGCCCGTTCCCCCGCGGTGGCCGAGCGCCGCTCCGCCCAGCGAGAGCACGGACACGATCGCGAACTTCGCCAGGATCAGGGCGATCAGCAGTTCGACCGCGCGCGTCGCCCAGACGCGCCGGGACGGCCACACCATCGCCGCGAACGCCAGCGGGAGCATCAGCACCACGACGTAGACGGCGGCCTCGCGCATCAGCAGCTCGAACCACAGGACGAGCGCGCCGGCCGCCGCGAGCAGGCCGACGAGGAAGGCGAGGAATGGGGAGCCCTTGAACACCGCGAGGGCGCCGGCGATCCCGCCCGCTTTGACCAGGAAGCGGGTTCCGTCGCCGCCCGCCGCACCCGCGACCACCGCCGAGAGCTGGTCGGATGCCGCCAGCAATAGCATCGTCATCGGCGCGGCGATCCCGACCGCGATGAGTGCCAGCGGCAGGTATCCGAGGGCAGCCCGGGCGAGCAGTGCGAGGTCGGCGCGGATCACGGCCTGGGCCGCGGCGGCGAACAGGAACGGCATCGTCAACAGCGCGGCGATCTCGCCCATCCGCCAGTACGCGGAGGAGAACCACGCACCCCCGAGCTGTGGGTTCGTCGTCCGGCCGATCACCTTCGCCGTCTCTCCAAGGGCGAACCGGGCTCCACCGACGACCCAGGCCCCGAGCGCCGCCAGGCCGACTGCCGCTCCCGCGGTGGAGCCGCCGCCGCCGAGCAGCGTGCTCACCGCACTGCCGACGTGACCGGTGAGCAGCTTCTTGCCGGCGCTCAGGACCTTGCCCGGCGCCTGCAGCACTCCGCAGGCCTTACCCGCCACCCCGCTTGCGAGCTTGGCCGCGCCGCAGACCGGCTTCAGTGGATTGACCTTGGCGCCGGCGTCGGGCGCCGCGGCGCCGGCCACGCACAGGGAGGCCACACAGAGGGAGACCGCGCACAACGAGGTCGCCGCCGCCGCCGTTCGAAGCCACATGCCCTACCTCGCCGTCGTGCCGAGATGCTGGAAGAAGTTCACGAGCCCGGGCGCGGCACCGACCACGAGCGCGGCCGCGCCGGAGATCAGCGCCGCCATGCGTCCCCGAGCCGCGTAGTGGTGGTTGTGGGAGTGGGACGCGACCGCCCACAGGGCCGCGCCGACGAAGGCTCCGATCAGGGCGACCGCCAGCGCCCACGCCTCCGTGCCGTTGACCAACTGCTGGAGCACGTTGCTCCCCGGCAATGCGGTGAGGCTCGGGTGGGCGCTGACGGTTTGACCTGCGGCGGCGAGAGGGGGGACGCTGACCAACGTGATGCCGACCATCAAGACCTCCTGAAGCAAATCAAAACTCAATTGACCTAATTGAACCTAGCATGATGAACCGCAAGCTGCTAGCGTCAATCGCTCCATCTTAGTCTCATTTAGACTCAATGTTTCAGCAACCAGCATCAATCTCCGTGGCATCCGACGATCTCGAAGCGCTGTACCTGGCTCTCTCGCGCCGGCTCGAGCAGCTCGTCCGGATGGACGTCCGCGCACCGGAGGTCGTGATCGAGGACGCCTGCCAGATCGCGTGGATCCAGTTCGTGCACCACTCCGGACAGGTCCGGAGGGACGCAGTGCTGTCCTGGCTGGCGACGACCGCGGTCCGGGAGGCCTACCGGCTCACCCGGCGCGAGAGCCGCGAGCTGTCGCTCGACGCGGCGCTGGAGCACGCGGACGGCCTGCCGAGCGCCCCGCGCTCGCCCGGGCCGCACGAGGTGCTGGAGCAACGCGAACGCCTGGCCGCGATCCGTGCCCTGCCCGAGCGCCAGCAGCGACTGCTGTGGCTACACGCGTTCGGGTACAGCTACACCGAGATGGCCGCCCACGACGGCATCACCCGGCGGACGGTCGAGCGCCAGCTGCTGCGGGCGAAGGGACGGGTGCGGGAGGACGGGGTGGAGCGTTAGGGCACCGCGCGCGGCCACCGGCCCGCGAGAGGCGTTTTGATGGCGCTTTCGCGCCCAATCCTCCAGACTCACCCGACACGGACCTCGGTCATCTGTCCAGCGGCGGCAAAGGTCAAAAAGTCGGACCGACGTTGGTTTGGTGAACCGCGGGCGTTCACCATGCGTATAAATGCCTGAGCCGCCCATTGGCGCGCCCGATCACATTCGAGACATGAGCGAGCCCGCCCAATGAACATCGCGATCGTCGGTGCCGGCGTTTCCGGCCTGGTCGCCGCCCACCTGCTGCACCACGAACATGACATCACCGTGTTCGAGGCCGCGGATTGGATCGGCGGACACACGCATACGGTTCCGGTCCAGAC
>DATMGZ010000171.1:0-6887 GCA_035555155.1 Solirubrobacteraceae bacterium
CCGGTCGAGGGCGTCCTGGACGACGTCGCCGATGAGCGCGAGATGGTGGCGCGAGGCGATCTCCGGGACGACGCCGCCGTAGCGCCCGTGGATCGCCTGCGAGGAGATCACGTTGGCGCGGATCTCGCCCTCGCCGGTGACGACGGCGGCACAGGTGTCGTCGCAGCTCGTCTCGAGCGCGAGGATCAGACGGCCGGCCATCTCAACCCGGGAAGCCCGTGCCCGAACGGTCGCCGGTCGTCCGCCACATGATCATCGCGTCCTCACCGGTGTCCTGGTAGTAGCGCCGCCGCATGCCGGCGGCGCGGAAGCCGAACCGCTCGTAGAGCGTGATCGCCCCCGCGTTGGAGGTCCGCACCTCGAGCGTGTAGGCCTCGTCGGGCCCCGCCTTCTGGAGCATCCGGGCCAGCAGCGCCGAGGCGATGCCCCGCCGCCGCGCCGCTGGCTCCACGGCGATGTTCATGAGATGGAAGACCTGGTCGTAGCGCGAGCAGATCAGGTACCCGACGAGCTTGCCGTCCAGGAGCGCGGCCACGCACACGCCCGAGGGCTTGGAGAGCTCGAGCACGAACATGGCCAGCGACCACGGTGTGGGGAAGGCGCGACGCTCGACCGCGATCACCTGGGGAAGGTCCGAATAGCCGAGGGGGCGGATGGTGATGGGCTCTGTCACGGGTTGTCCTGCGCTCGCCGCTGAAGCGCGATCTCGGCATCGGGGAGCCTCAGGTAGTCCGGGCTGATCTCGGCGGTGGCGGCCGTGGTGCTCAGCAGCGATGCGAGCCGGCAGTGGTAGGTGGCGGACACTTTGTGAAGCTCCGAATGCTCCGCCGGAACCACCGCACCTGCACGCTCGAGCCCGACCCGGAATTCTATCGCCCCGGGCCCGACGGCCAGGGCATTCGGCCCCAGCTCGCGCGCCACGCCGGCGAGCGCGTCGGGCGTCAGCGCGCGGGCCTCGGCGAGCTGCTCGCCGAGGGCCTCGGCTCCGGGGAGGCCGAGCCGCCAGGCGGCCGCGAAGGCCTCGCCGCGGCGCGCGTCGAGCACTCCAAGCACGACCGCGCCGGGGTTGGCCGCGCCGGCCGTGCTCGCGGCCCCGAGAGCCAGGGACCGGAGGGTGGAGACGCCGGCGAGGGGGATCGAGCGAGCCCGGCTGAGCGCCTGCGCGGTGGCGATCCCGATCCGCAGCCCGGTGAAGGTGCCGGGGCCGACGCCGACCGCGAGCACGTCGACGGCCTCCCAGCCGGCGCCGGATCGCTCGATCAGCTCGGCGATCAGGGGCAGCAGCCGGATGACGTGGCGGGGGCGCTCGCCGGCGGCGGGGTCGTCGCGCAGCTCGAGCTCGAGGTGGGTCCCAGGGTTGGTGCCGGGGCTGGTCCCAGGGCCGCTGTCGAGGTCGAGCAGTGCCACCGTGGTGGCCGCGGTCGCGGTGTCGAACCCGAGGATCCTCATCGGTCGAGCTCGATGATCCGCCGGTCGCCGCCGGCGTGGGACAGCCGTACGCCGGCGGCGATCCGGCCGAAGGCGCCGATCGTGTCCGTGCCCGCCGCTCGCTGCTCGGGCTCAGGGGCAGGCCACTCGACGAAGGCCACCGTGTCGGGGCCGAGGTAGTCGCCGAGCCAGCCCGGCTCCTCGCTGTCGAGGCCGTCGAGGCGATACAGGTCGAGATGGGCGACGGGCACGCGGCCGTGGTAGCGCTGACCGATCGTGAACGTCGGGCTGGTGACCGGCCCGGTGACGCCGAGCGCCCGGCAGGCCCCGCGCACGAACGTCGTCTTGCCGGCGCCGAGCTCCCCGTGGACGAGCACGACGTCACCGGGCGCCAGCGTGGCCGCGAGCTCGCCGCCGACCGCCTCGGTCTCGGCTGCGGTTGCTGTCTCGATCCGGCGAGGCAAGCGCTGACCCGGGGCCGTGAGCGTCAGGATCGCGGCTCGCGCCGCCCCGGCTCGCGCAGCCGCAGCAGCACCCCGGCGCCCAGCATGACTGCCGCGAGAAGCAGCTCGAGTCCCACGTCGACGCCGGTGTGCGGCAGGCGCGTCGGCGCGGAGCCGGTCGCGGTGGTCGCGGTCGTGGTGACCGGGACCGTGGTCGTCTGGGTGGCGGAACCGGTGCCGGTCGAGAGCGTGACCGGGGGTGTCGGCGTGAGGCTGGAGGCCGCCGCAGCCGCTGCGCCGGCGCCGGCGACGGCCGTCACGAGGAGACCGGCGGCGAGCAGGATCGGGGTCAATCGGCGGCGGGGCATGGGGCTCGTCCCACTGTATTGAAGGTCTCGGCGGGGTGGTCGGCCCCGGGGTCCCGGCGGCGCAGGCTCCGGGCCCTGGAGGCGCAGGCCCCCGGGGCGCAAGGGCGGACGCCCCGGCGAGATGTAACGTTGACTCCGTCCGAGCCCCCGGTTCGGGGGCACCTTCGCTACCGTCAACGCGGCTATGGCTTCAACTGCGACGCGATCGGCGTGAGCCGGTTCTCATCGCTCAGGCAGCGGTACGAGCCGCGCCTGACTGCGCTTCGAGGCTCCGAGACCGCGAAGGCCGCCGGCCTCGCCGGCGCGATGATCATCAACAACGTCATCGCGCTCGCGTCGACGATCGTGTTCGCGCGGCTGCTCGACGACTACGGCTCGCTGGCGGCGCTGATCAGCTACTTCCTGATCCTGTCGGTGATCGGCCAGGCGATGCAGGTCGCGACCGCGCGCGAGGGCGTGCTCGGACATCTCGGCCAGGGGCAGAGCCTGATCGCCACGGTCCGGGGCTGGACCCGGACGATGCTCATCGCCACGGCGGTGCTGACCGTGCTCTCCTTCCTGCTGCGCGACCAGATCGCCTCGGCGGTCGGCGTCAAGCACGACAGCTGGGCGGCCGCGATCGGGCTGCCGGCGGGCTGCATGTGGCTCGAGTTGTCCCTGCTGCGCGGCGTGTTGCAGGGCGTCGGCGACTACAAGGGCGTCGGGCTCAGCCTGATCGGCGAGCAGGGCGCCCGCCTCGTGCTCGGGGCCGGACTGGCCGTGGCCGGCCTCGGGGTGACGGGCGCGTACCTGGGGACGCCGCTGTCGTTCCTGGTCATGTCGGCCTACTGCGCCCGGCGCCTGCTGCGCCACATCGCGGCCACCGAAGCCGAGGCGCCCGCGGCCGTGCCCGAGGCCACGGAGGCGATCACGCTGTGGCACCACATCAAGCGGGCCTGGGCACCGATCGCTGGGTTGATCGTGATCGCGGTGCTCCAGAACATCGACATCATCGCCGCCAAGCACCAGTTCTCGAAGGACCTGGCCAGCGCCTACAGCGCCACCGCGGTGGCGGCCAAGGTGCTGATCTGGGTGGCGATCGGGGCGGGCTTCTACCTCGTTCCCGAGGCGTCGCGGCGGCGGGCCGCCGGCGAGGACACCCGCCCGGTGCTGTTCATCGCGCTCGGGATCGTGCTCGTGTGCGCGATCCCGGTGCTGCTGATCTTTGCCGTGGCGGCCAAGCCCCTGCTGCAGGTCGCGTTCGGCGCCAAGCGCACCTCGGCGTCGGACTCGCTGCTCGTGCTCGGGGTCGCGTTCACGTTGCTGGCCGGCACATATCTGGCGATCCAGTACATGCTGGCGCTCAAGCGCACCTGGTTCCTGATCCTGATCGGCATGGTGGCGGTCATCGAGCCGATCCTGCTGTTGCACGCGCCCAAGAAGGCGGCCGGATTCGCCGCCGTGGTGCTGGGGATCCAGGCCCTCGGGGCGCTCGTCGCGTTCGGGTTTGCGCTGCGGCGAGCGCCGCCCCCACCCGAGTCCGATCGGCTCGAGAGCCCACCCGACCTCGTTGAGACCGCACGGGCGTCGGCGGGAGTAGGCTCGCCCTGACAATCCCACGATTAGGGAGGTGAGATGGCCGTCATCAAGATCATCGAGCTCGTCGGGAGCTCGACGACGGGATCCGACGACGCCGTCAGGGCGGCGCTCAAGGATGCCCAGGCGACCCTGCGCAACATCAAGGCGGTCGACGTCGTGTCGGTCGGCCTACGCGGAGACAACCTCGATGAGTGGCGCGCCCACGTTCGTGTGGCGTTCCTGATCGAGCGCGTCACCGAGTAGGGCGCAGGCGCTCAGAACAACCCGAGCTGCGCCGCCGGCTGGTCTGGAACGGTCACCGGCGGCGTGTCGGGCTCGGAGGTGCCGCCGGGCTCGCCACTCGACGATCCCGGGGCGGGCTCGCCGCCGGCCTCCAGGCCCGCCTCAGCCGGATCGAGCTCCTCCGGCGCGGGCAGGGACTCCGCCGCCGGCGGCTGCTCCGGGGGCCCGAGCTCCAGCAGCGCAGGCAGCCGCGCGAAGTCGGCCCGGAGCGTCTCGAGCATCGAGGGCGTGTACAGGGCGGCCGCGGGGTGATAGAGCGGATACAGGCGCACCGCGCGGGAGCCGATCACGCGGACCTCATCCCGGCCATGCAGCCGGGAGATCCCGGTCGGGTCGCCGCGCAACAGCTTGGTCGAGAAGTTCCCCAGCGTGCAGATCACCGTCGGCTCGATCAGGTCGACTTGGCGGCGAAGGTAGTCCTGGCAGGACTCGATCTCACGCGGTTGCGGGTCGCGGTTGCCGGGCGGGCGGCACTTCAGGACGTTGGCGATGAACACGTCAGTGCGCTCGAGCCCGATCTCGCTGAGCAGCTTGTCGAGCAGCTTCCCGGCCTGCCCCACGAACGGCAGTCCCATCCGGTCCTCGTTGGCCCCGGGCGCCTCGCCGACGAACATCAGCGCCGCGTCGGCGTTCCCAGCGCCGAAGACGACCGTCGTGCGCGTCTGGTGCAGCGCGCAGCGCGTGCAGTCCTTGGCCTCGTCGTACGCCGCCTTCAATTGCTCTCGGCGCTCTGTGGCGGAGCTCACGGTTCTTGATGGTAACCAGGGCCACTGACGGGGTACCATGGACAGCGAGGCCGTCACCGACCTGGGATGGACCTCGATACGAACGTCGTCGCAGTACCCAAGCCGACCGGTATCTCTGATGCGGGAACTGGAACGGAACACCTCCGACATACCTGCGTACTGGCGACTCGCCATCATTGGGCGAGGCCGACTCGGCACGGCCCTTGCCGGCGCCCTGCGCGATGCGGGCTACGAGGTCAGCGGCCCGCTCGGACGCGACGCCGACACTGCCGGTGCGGACGCCGTGCTGCTGTGCGTCCCCGACGGAGCGATCGGGGCCGTGGCCGCCCGGCTCCCGGTCGGGCCCGTGCTCGGCCACTGCTCGGGCGCCACTGGCCTCGACGCGCTCGCGCCCCACGAGGGCTTCTCGCTGCACCCGCTGATGACCGTCACCGACACCGGAGCGCGGTTCGAGGGCGCCGGCGCAGCGATCGCCGGCACCAGCGAGCGGGCGATCGGGCTTGCCGGCGAGCTGGCCGCGGCGCTCGGCTGCCGCGCGGTCGAGATCGCCGAGGCCGACCGGGCCGCCTACCACGCCGCGGCGTCGATCGCCTCGAACTTCCTGATCACGCTCGAATACGCCGCCGAACGGCTCGCCGCCACCGCCGGCGCCGACCGCGAGCTGCTGCTGCCGCTGGTCCGCGCGACGCTCGAGAACTGGGCCGCGATGGGTCCCGAGCGCGCGCTCACGGGTCCGGTCGCACGCGGCGACGAGGCCACCGTCGCCCGCCAGCGTGCCGCGGTGTCCGAGCGCGCGGCCGAGCTGCTGCCGCTGTTCGACGCGCTCGCCGACGCCACCCGGACGCTCGCCGCCCAGCGCGGCGCGGGCGACGCCGGGGCGGGCGCGCGTGGGACGGGCGAGCGCGGGACGGGCGAGCAGATCGCGGCCGGAGCGCCGGCATGAGACTCGTGCGCACGATCGCCGAGGTCCGCGCCGCGCTGGCCGAGCCGCGGCGGGCGGACGAGCAGATCGGCCTCGTCCCGACCATGGGGGCCTTCCACGAGGGTCACCTGTCACTGATGCGCCAGGCGCGCGCCCAGTGCGACCACGTGGTGGTGTCGCTGTTCGTGAACCCCTCGCAGTTCAACGAGTCGAGCGATCTCAGCGCCTACCCCCGCGACGAGGCCTGCGACGCCGCGCTGGCCGCCGAGGAGGGCGTCGACCTCCTGTTCGCGCCGACGGTCGAGGAGCTGTATCCGGCCGGCTTCGCCACCACCGTCTCGGTCGCCGGACTGACGGACGAGCTCGAGGGCGTCCATCGCGGCCGCGCGCACTTCGCCGGCGTGGCCACGATCGTCACCAAGCTGCTGAACATCGTCGCGCCTCACGTCGCGTACTTCGGCCAGAAGGACGCCCAGCAGGCGCTCGTGATCAAGCGCTTCGTGCACGACCTCGACATCCCGACGCGGATCGAGATCTGCCCGACGGTGCGCGAGCCCGACGGGCTGGCCATGTCGAGCCGCAACGCCCGGCTCGACGCCGAGCAGCGCGGCCGCGCCACGGCGCTCTACCGGGCGCTGCGCAGCGCCGAGGCGGCGGTCGCCGCCGGCGAGCGCGACCCGGCGGCCGTGCAGGCCCGGGCCCGGGCGGAACTGGACGGCGCGAGCGTCGAGCCCGAGTACCTCGAGCTCGTCAGCGCCCAGACCTTGGCGCCGGTGACGGCGATCGACGGCGAGGTGCTCGCCGTGCTCGCCGCCCGGGTCGGGAACACACGGCTGATCGACAACCACCTGATAGCGAAGAACGGGAGACGCCACGATGCAGCGGACGATGCTCAAGTCGAAGATCCACCGGGCGACCGTGACCGACTGTGACCTCCACTACGTCGGGTCGATCACGATCGACCCCGATCTGCTCGAGGCCGCGGACATCCGCGAGTTCGAGCAGGTTGCCGTAGTGGATATCGACAACGGCGCGCGCTTTGAGACGTACACGATCGCGGGCGAACGGGGCTCGGGCGACATGAAGGTCAACGGCGCGGCGGCACGGCTCGTGCACCGCG
>DATMGZ010000172.1:0-27742 GCA_035555155.1 Solirubrobacteraceae bacterium
AGACGAGGTCGGGGAAGTGCTCACGGACCTCGCGCTCGACGTCACGCGCCAGGCGGGTGCGCCCGTCATGCATCGTCAGCAGCATCCCCGCGACCGACAGGCGCGGGTTAAGCTCGCGCTGCACGAGCGCCAGCGTGTCGAGCAGGCCGGCGAGGCCCTCGAGCGCGAAGTACTCCGCCTGCACGGGAACGATCACGCGGTCGGCCGCCACGAGCGCATTGACGGTCAGCGGGCCCAGCGATGGAGGGCAGTCCAGCAGCGTGAAGGCGAAGCGCCCCCTGATCGGCTCGAGCGCGTCTCGGAGCCGCGTCTCGGAACCCGGGATCCGAGGGAGCTCGACCATGGCCCCGGCGAGGTCGGGTCCGGCCGGAGCGATCGAGAGATGCTCGATCGTCGTCGGCGCGATCACGTCGTCCATGGACGCGGTCCCCATCAGCACGTCGTACACGGTGAGCGGCGCGTCCTTGCCGATGCCCAGTCCCAGGGTCGCGTTGCACTGGGGATCGATGTCGACCAGCAACGAGTCGTAGCCCGCCTCGGCGACGCAGGCAGCGAGGTTGACCGCGGTGGTCGTCTTGCCGACGCCGCCCTTCTGGTTTGCGATCGCGTACACGGTCCCCATCGAGGCCCAAGCTAGCGCCGAGCGCGGTCGGATGCTCGCTCCCCGAGCGGGCGCTTGAGTGCCATTCCCGGCCGCCGGGGAAATCGCTCCGGCGTCTCCGCCAGCTTGGTCATCGGGTGCAGAAAGCGGTGCTCGGCTCCCGCGTACGGACGCACGCGAACGGGCTGATCGACGCGCAGCCCGAGCTCAGCCGCGGCGCGCACGCCGGCGTCCTCGGCCTCCGGTTCACGCCGCCCGCGCCAGGCCACCAGCACACCGCCGATCCGCAACAGCGGCGCTGCGTACTCGGCGACCACCGCCGGCGCGGCGAGCGCCCGCACCGTAACGAGATCGCAGCGGCCGATCCCGTCGGGCCACTCCTCCGCTCTGGCGTGGACCGGGTACGCGTTCGTGATCCGCGCCGCCTCGACGGCCCGCCCCAGGAACGCGCATTTTCTGCCGTTGCTCTCGATCAGCGCCACCTCCGCGTCCGGTAGCGCGATCGCCAGCGGTAGCCCCGGAAAGCCGGCGCCCGCGCCGAGGTCGGCGATCCGCGACGCCGTCCGCACGGGTACCAGCTCGAGCGCGACGAGCGAATCCGCGAGATGGGCGTCGACGGCGCGCCGGGGATCGCGGATCGTCGTCGGGGCATGGGGGTCCGAGGCCACGGAGTCGATCAGGCGGGCCAATCGCGTGACGGCGTCGGGGTCGAGCCGATAGCGCTCGGCCAGCGCCGCGAGCTCGCGGGGGACGCGTGCGTCGCGCGGGCCGTCCGGCGCGGCTGACATCACTCCAGATCCCCCCGCGCCCGCTCACGGGCGATGAACGCGGCGTATTTCTCCTGCATCGCGACGAGGCGGGCGCTGGCATAACCGTCGAGTTGAGCGTCAAGCTCGGTCTCGAGTAGAGGGAGAAGGTCGTGCACGAGGGTCCTTCCGCGAGCCATCCACTGATAGTACGAACGGCCACCGTGCGTGTACGGGCCGTAGAGCTTCGTCGCCGGAAAGCGCGCGACCAGCCACCGGAACAAAGCCTCGTGGCGCACGTGCATCCGGAGCGTGACATGGGGCTGCTTGCCATCGCCCCCGAACGAGCCCTCGCCGATCAGGAGCCCGACGACGAGCCCGCGTTCGAACTGCGACAGGGATGCGGCCACGGCGGGGTTCTATCGACCAGCTGTTTCACCGTCAAGAAAAACGTGAAACAGCCGCCGCCCGGCGACCGCGCTCGGCGCGTTGGAATCAGCTGACCAGCGGGGCGACGACGAGCCGGCGGGCGGGCTCCTGGCCCTCGCTGTACGTCTCGACGTCGTGCCGCTCGCGCAGGTACTCGTGCACGACCTTGCGTTCGAGCGCGCTCATCGGCTCGAGCTCAACCGGCCGGCCGTCCCGGACGGCGGCGTCAGCGGCCTGATCCGCGTCGCCGCGAAGCGCCTCTGCGCGCCGCTCCCGATATCCGGCAGCATCGACCACGACACCCTTGCGAGCCGAGGCGCCCTGGAACGCGATCCGGTACGCGAGATGCTGGATCGCGTCGACCGTCTGACCGTGATGCCCGATCAACAGACCCAGGTCGTCGCCGACGTACTCCCCCGCGATGCCGTCGGCGTCCTCGCGGACCTCGATGTCGGTGTCGATCTTGGCGGCGCCGGCGATCCGTTCCATCGTCTCGCGGACGCGCTCACCGGCTGGGCTGAGTCCAGCTTCCACGACTATCGCCGACGCCCCGAGCGCTTCTTCTTCTTGCGCGGCGGAGGGGGCGGGGCCGTGCGGGTGCCACTGCGGGCGCCGACCTTCTCCTTCTCGGTGTCCTCGGACTTGCCGCGCGCGGAGCGCAGCAGCGCCCCGATGCCCCCCGAAGAGCCATTCGACTCGGGCGGCGAACCAGATCCGCCGCCCCCACCGGGTCCATCGCCGGACGGTGGCACCCCGGGCAACGGTGCCGGTGGGCCCATCATGCGCTTGACGACATATTGCTGGCCGATCGTCCACGTGTTCGTGGTGATCCAGTAGACGATCACGCCGGCAGGGAAGTTGATGATGAAGACCACGAAGATCAGCGGCATGAACATCATGATCTGGCGCTGCGTCTTGTCCATCGTCGGGCTCGACATCATCAGGCTGGACGCGAGCTGCGTCCCGACGTAGAGCACGATCAACGTCACCAGGACTGCGCCGCTGGCCTTGTTCGTGAGGTCCGGTATGAACAGGAACGACGCGCCGTGGTTCGGGCCGCACGGGACGGTGGTTCCGACCGGGGCATGCGTCGTCAGGTGGTACTGCAGCTGAACCTGCGGGCAGATGTCCTTGCGCAGGCTCTGGCGCAGCATGTAGAAGAGCGAGATGAAGACCGGGAGCTGGAGCACCAGTGGGAGACAGGAACCCAATGGGTTGACCTTGTTCTCCTTGTAGAACTTCATGAGCTCCTGCTGCTGGCGCTGCTTGTCGTCCTTGTACTTGGCCTGCAGCGCTTTCAGCTGTGGCTGGAGACGCTGGAGCGATTGCATCGACTTGAACTGCTTGACGGTCAGCGGCACCAGCACGGCCCGCACGCAGATCGTGAGCAGCACGATCGACCAGCCCCAGGACACCCCAACGCTGTTGTGGAAGAACTTCAACACCGACTCGAACACGTCGATGAGGGGCTGGAAGATGTTCGCGGGGACGAGCATGGTGGTCAGGCGGTGGGCGCCGGCGATCGCGGGCTGAACAGATGCTGGTCCTCGACGGGGTCAAACCCCCCGTGGCTCCAGGGGTTGCAGCGGAGTAACCGCCAGCCGGCCAAGATCAGCCCGCGGAGTATGCCGAACTCGCCGATCGCCTGCGCGGCATACTCCGAGCACGACGGGTAGTACTTGCAGCGTGATCCGATCAGCGGCGAGACCAGGCGCTGATAGACCCGGATCGGGAGCACCGCGACGAAGCGCACAGTGGTCACTGCTCGCGACCGCCCGCAGCTAGGTCGAGCGTCGACGCCGAGCCGGCGACACGATCGATCAATTCCGCCAAGGTGCGGCGGATTCCGGCCAGACCCTCACGCTCGGCCAGAGACCGTGCTTCATGGCGCGCGACCACGACGGCATCCGTTCCCTCCGGCAACCGCGCACATTCGAGCGCAAACGCCTCGCGGAGCAGTCGCTTTACGCGGTTGCGCTCGACGGCGCCACCGACCTTGCGCGACACGGACAGCCCCAGGCGTGGCGGCCCCGCCTGCTCGCCTCGCGGGAACACGTAGAGCACGAGCTCTTTGCTCGCGTGCGAGCGACCCTGGCGGAACACACGATCGAAATCAGCGCTCCTGGACAGCCTTGCGCGCCCCGGCCGAGGCCGAGAGCCAGGCTGCGGGCGCATCAGACCGTGAGCCGCTTGCGGCCTTTGTCGCGACGCCGCTTGAGCGTCAGACGGCCCGCACGCGTCTGCATGCGAGTCCGGAATCCGTGCGTGCGAGCGCGCTTGCGCTTCTTGGGCTGGTAGGTGCGCTTCATTGTTCACGTTCCCGAGAGCGGGACAGTCAAGTATACGCACGGTCTGCCGTCCTGCTCGCGTGTAATCGGGGGACTCCGCGGATCGACCGGCGGGGACCGAACACGGACACCCCTCCAGGCCCCCGGCGCGATCTTTTTCCCGCGCTTTGCGCCAAGGCTCCATCACGTCTCGAACCGGCCCGATAGCCGTTGGTATATTCGCTCGCCCGAGTGCTGCCCGGCTCGGATCCCTCACCAAGACTTGACCAGATCGCTCCCCGGAGGAGGGGCTTGGCGCTGCCCGCGAATGTCGACCTCACCCACGCCTGGCGCGAGATCCGAGACGAGCTGAGACGGATCGTCGGCGACTCGACGTTCGAGATCTGGCTCGCCTCCCTCGAGGCCCAGGACTTCGACGGTCGCACCCTGCTTCTGCGGGGATCGAGCGACACCCAATCCTGGGTCTCCGAGCGATACGGCCGAGCGATCGCTGCATCGGCTGCCGTCGTCCTCGGTGAAGGTGTCCGCATCGCCTTCGACCGGGTGCCGTCCGACCTCGTCCGACCCCACGCCCCACCGAGCCGCGGCCGCGGTGCCGCCGGCGCGCCCCAGCCCTCCTCGATCGAAGCGACCGAGACCTTCAACCCGCGCTACAGCTTCGACCAATTCATCATCGGCGACGGCAACCGCCTGGCCCACGCCGCGTCACTCGCGGTGTCGGAGCTCCCCGGCCAGGCCTACAACCCCCTCTTCCTGCACGCCCCACCCGGGCTCGGTAAGACCCATCTCCTGCACGCGATCGGCAACTACGTGCTCGCCTTCGGCGGCGGGACCACCGTTCGCTACACGACCGTCGAGTCGTTCACCAACCACTTCATCACCGCGCTCAGCACCCGCTCCCTGGACCACTTCAAGCGTGCCTACCGGGACGCCGACGTCCTGCTGATCGACGACGTCCAATTCCTGGCCAGCAAGGCCAAGACCGAAGAGGAGTTCTTCCACACCTTCAACGCGCTCTACGAGACCGGGCGCCAGCTCGTCCTTACGTGCGACCGACTCCCGCGGGAGCTCGTCGCGGTGGAGGAGCGGCTGCGCGAGCGCTTCGAGTCCGGACTTGTGGCCGATATCCAGCCGCCCGACTACGCGACCCGGCTTGCGATCCTGCGCAAGCGCGCCGCACTCGACCACGTCTCGCCGGCCGAGGACGGGGTCCTCGAGCTGATCGCCCAGCGCGTGAACACGAATGTCCGCGCACTCGAGGGCGCGCTGATCCGGGTCGTCGCCTACCACTCCCTGACCCGCAGGCCAATCGACCTCGAGCTGACCCTGACCGTGCTCGACGGCATGTACCCCGAGACACGGCGCCAGTCGGTCTCGATCGGCCGCGTGCAGGCCACCGTCGCCGCCTACTTCGGCGTCACCGTGGCTGAGCTCAACTCACAGAGTCGCACCTCACGCGTCTCCTGGCCCCGTCAGCTCGCGATGCACCTCGCCCGCGACCTCACCCACGCGTCGCTGCCAGTCATCGGCGCAGCCTTCGGCGGCCGCAACCACGCCACCGTGCACTACGCCTGCCGCAAGGTCTCCGATCGTCTCGTGGCCGACCCCGAGGCATCAACAGCCATCCACGATCTGACCGAGGAGATCCTCGGCAACGAAGGCGACCGCTCGTCTTGACAGACTTGCCTGTCGGCCTCGGGGCACAACAATCCCGCTCCGAGCGGCCAAACCCGGACTTCTCCACAGCTTCTCTTCGTCCTATGACTTCTACCTTTCTTCTGAGGTATTCATCGTGAAGATCTCCCTCGACCGCGACTCCTTGCTCGCGCAACTGCAGACGGTCAGCAGAGTTGCCTCCACGCGGAGCGCGATCCAGGCGCTGTCGGGAGTCCAGATCGCTGCCGCGTCACTGTCCTGTGAACTTCGAGCGACCGACATGGATGTCGGCCTGCGCGTCCCACTCGAAGCGGAGGTGGCGCGCGAGGGAGTGGTGGTCCTTCCGGCCCGCCTCCTGCTCGACGTCGTCCGCTCACTGCCGGCGCCGGCCGTCTCGCTTGAGCTCCGTGCCTCCGAGCAGGACGTCGAGCTGGTCTCGGGCAACGCGACTTTTCACATCCGCACCCTGCGCACCGAAGATTTTCCGCCGTTTCCCGAGCCCAACCCGGACACCGCGGTGGCGCTGCCGGCCGACGTCTTCGTCTCGACGGCGCTCAAGGTCGCCGGGTCTGCCTCGCGTGACGAGACGCGACCCGTGCTGACCGGGATCCTGGTCTCTGCGGCCGAGAGCGAGCTGCGGATGGTCGCGACTGACTCCTACCGGCTGAGCGTCAAGGAGACGAAGCTCGAGTCGCCGCTGCCGACTGCGTTCGAGGTCAACGTGCCGGCGCGTGCCCTGCAGGAGCTGGCCCGAGTCGCCGCGCACGCCAAGGAGGAGGACGAGCTCCGGGTCAGCGTGCGCCAGAACCAGGTCCTGTTCGAGGTCGGCCGCGTGATCCTGTCCTCGCGCCTGATCGACGGCCAGTTTCCGAACTACCGGCAGCTGTTGCCCGAGGAGTTCGAGCACGAGCTTCGGGTTCCCGGCGCCGAGCTCACCGACGTTGTGCGGCGGATCAGCCTGCTGGCCCAGAAGAATGCTCCCCTGCGCCTTGCCTTCGCGCCCGGGGAGCTCACCGTCTCCGCCCAGACCCCCGACGTTGGTGAGGCCCAGGAATCGCTGCCCGTGGCGTTCCAGGGCGAGCCGCTGGAGATCGGCTTCAACCCCGAGTTCCTGCGCGCCGGTCTCGAGGCGATCGAGGACGGCGACGTGCTTCTGAAGCTCATCAGCCCACTGCGTCCGGGGCTGATCGAGGCCGCCGACGAGAGCGGGTTCCTGTACCTCATCATGCCGATCCGGCTGAACGTGTAATGGCCGCGACGGCGGCCTGAGGTCGGCATCGTCCGGTGCGGGTGCTCGGCCTGACGCTTCGCGATTTCCGCGGCTACGAGGAGGCCACGGTCGCCATCGGTCCCGGCCTCACGGTGGTCACGGGACCAAACGGAGCCGGTAAGACGAATCTGCTCGAGGCGCTGTACTTCGGGTGCACCGGGCGGTCCTGCCGCACCACCAACGAGCGTGAGGTGGTGCGATTCGGAGCGCCGGCGGCTCGCGTGGTGGTGCGCGCCGAGGGCGCCGACGGGCGGCATGAGTTGGCCGTCGGGTTCGAGCCCGGCCAGCCGAAGCGGATGCGTGTGGACGGCGCCCCCGTCGAGCGGATGGTTGACGTCCCCGACCGCCCTCTGGTGAGCATCTTCCTGCCCGACCGCCTGGAGCTGGTCAAGGGCCCGCCCGCGCTGCGCCGCGGTCACCTCGACCAGCTCGTCGCCGCACTGTGGCCGTCACGCGTGGGAACCCGGCGAGCCTACGCACAGGCGCTGGCGCAACGCAATGCGCTGCTGGCGCGGATCCGCGCCGGCGGCCCTGGCCGCCAGTCGCTTCCGACCTGGGACCTGCAGCTGGCGACGCACGGGATTGCGCTGATGGCCGATCGCGATCGCGCCGTCGCGGCCCTGCGGGATCCGTTCCGGCGCCTGTGCGGCGAACTCGGACTGGACGATGATCCGTCGGTCGCGTACCGGCCACGTTCGCGGGCCATGGCTCCGGAGCAACTCGCGGCGGAGCTGGCCGAGCGGGTCCAGAGCGACCTCGAGCGGGGCTTCACCGGCCACGGGCCGCACCGCGACGAGTTGGCGATGCTCAGGTCGGGTCGCGAGCTCCGCGCGTACGGCTCACAGGGCCAGCAGCGGCTGGCCCTGCTGGCGCTGCTGCTGGCCGAGCGGGACGCGATAGCGTCGAGCCGGATGGCACCACCGCTGATGCTGCTCGACGATGTGATGAGCGAGCTCGACCGCGCTCGCCGCCGCTCGCTGGTCGAGCTGCTGCGCGGTCGGACGGGGCAGTCGGTGGTCACGACGACCGATCTCGAGCACGTCCCCGATGCCGCCGGCGAGGACATCACGCGGCTGTCGGTCGCGGCGGGTCACGTGCTGGCCGAGGCGGTGGCCGCGTGACCAGCCATCGGCGCAGCCCCCGGCCGGCGACGTTCGCGATCGATGAGATCCGTGACCGGCTGGCGCCGGACACGCTCCTGGCCGAGGTGCAGCGGAGCTGGCCGCAGGCGGTCGGAGAGTCGATAGCGACCGAGGCTCGGCCCACCTCCGAGCGGGCCGGGGTGCTCACGATCTCGTGCTCGGCGTCGGTCTGGGCGCAGGAGCTCGACCTGATGGCGCCGGCGATTCTGGAGCGGCTGAACGGGTCGCTGAGCCGCGGCCGGATCCAGCGCCTCAAGTGCATCACCGCGACGTTCTGAGAAAGCTTGCGTACAGGCACCCTTTTTCCACATTTTGCAGGCAATTCTGTGACCCGCGCAGGGGTCGCTCAGGGGGTCCTTGTGCTATTCTTCTGTACACCAGCTTCCGACGCCCCGGCGCGCAACATCTAGCGCGGAGCCGGGGCGTCTCAATGTCATCGGAGGATCGTTGACAACGGACAACGGCGCGTCAGAGCGCCCAGATCGTAAATCCAGCTACGACGCCCAGGACATCACCGTCCTCGAGGGCCTCGAGGCAGTTCGCAAGCGCCCCGGCATGTACATCGGGTCCACCGGCCCGAGAGGACTCCATCATCTCGTCTACGAGGTGGTCGACAACTCTGTCGACGAGGCGCTCGCCGGTCACTGTGACGACGTCATCGTGACCATCCACCCCGACAACTCGGTCACCGTGGCCGACGACGGGCGCGGAATCCCGGTGGCGACGATGGAGAAGGAGCAGCGCCCCGCAGCCGAAGTCGTGCTGACCGTGCTGCACGCTGGCGGCAAGTTCGGCGACGGCGGGGGCTACAAGGTCTCCGGCGGTCTGCACGGTGTCGGCGTCTCGGTCGTCAACGCCCTGTCGGAGCGGCTCGACCTCGAGATCCGCCGCGACGGCTACCACTGGCGCCAGACCTACGAGCGCGGGAAGCCGCAGACCGACCTCGTCCGGGGTGAGCCCACGAAGGCGACCGGCACCACGATCACCTTCCTCCCGGACGCCGACATCTTCGAGACGCTCGACCTCGACTTCGCCACGCTCGAGGAGCGCCTGCGCGAGACCGCGTTCCTCACTCGCGGGCTGCGGATCGCGCTCAGCGACGTCCGCGCCGAGGGTCACAAGATCGAGTTCCGCTACGAGGGCGGAATCGTCGACTTCGTCCATTACCTGAACGAGAACAAGGAGCCGATCCAAAAGAAGGTGATCGCATTCTCCGGCGAGAGCGACGAGGGAGCCGTCGAGGTCGCGATGCAGTGGAACTCCTCCTACCAGGAGTCGGTGTTCTCGTTCGCCAACAACATCAACACCCACGAGGGCGGCTCGCACCTCTCGGGCTTCCGCTCCGCCCTCACCGGCGCGCTGAACAAGTACGCGCGCGACAAGGCATTCCTCAAGGAGAAGGACGACAACCTGGTCGGAGAGGACGTGCGCGAGGGGCTCACGGCCGTCATCTCGGCCAAGCTCACCGATCCGCAGTTCGAGGGCCAGACGAAGACCAAGCTCGGCAACCCCGGGATGCAGGGCTTCGTGCACTCGGTCGTCAACGCCCGGCTGTCGGAGTTCCTGGAGGAAAACCCCAAGGACGCCAAGGACGTGATCACCAAGGCCGTCCAGGCCTCCCAGGCCCGGGCCGCCGCGCGCAAGGCGCGCGACCTGACCCGCCGCAAATCGGTGCTCGAGAACTCCCGACTGCCGGGCAAGCTCGCCGACTGCTCGATCAAGGATCCGTCTCTGTCGGAGCTGTTCGTGGTCGAGGGCGATTCGGCCGGCGGTTCGGCGGTCGGCGCCCGTGATCGCAGCACGCAGGCGATCCTGCCGCTGCGCGGCAAGATCCTGAACGTCGAGAAGAGCCGGATCGACAAGGTTCTCGGCAACACCGAGATCCAGGCTCTGATCACCGCGATCGGGACAGGCGTCCGTGATGAGTTCGACCTCTCCAAGGCGCGCTACCACAAGATCGTGATGCTCACCGATGCGGACGTCGACGGTGCTCACATCCGCACGCTGGCGCTGACGCTCCTGTTCCGGGAGATGCAGCCGCTGATCGAGGCCGGTTACGTGTACATCGCCAAGCCGCCGCTGTACCGCCTGTCCAAGGGCAGCAAGCACCGCTACCTCGAGCGCGAGTCAGAGCTCGAGGACATCCTGCTAGGCGACAAGTTCGAGCGGATCGAGGTGTTCGACAGATACAACAAGCAGTTCAAGCTGACCGAAGCGCGCTGGAAGCGCTTCAGTCGCCTGCTCAAGCAGTACGAGGGCTGGGCGTCGGCGCTGCGCGCGACGCACGGTCAGATGGTCGTCCACTTCCTGCAGCAGGCGCGACTCCTGGAGGAGGGCATCACCGACGGCGAGAGCATGCTCCGCCACATCGCCAAGACGGCCGGCGACGGCGAGGCCTACAACGCCGAGCTGATCTCGGAGACGCCGGACGAGATCGTCGTGCGCACGATCGAGGCGTCCACCGGGCTCGCCAGCACACACCACGTCGGGCGCGGAGTGCTCGACGCCACCGAGTATCACCGCCTCACGGAAGTCCACTCCGAGATCGCCGAGATCGTCGGCACGCCTCCATTCACCGTCAAGCTGGGCGACCAGACCAGCACCGCCCAGACGTTCGACGAGCTGCGCGGCGCAATCCTCGAGGTGGCCCAGAAGGGCGTCGACTACGTGCGCTTCAAGGGTCTGGGCGAGATGGATCCCGAGGAGCTCCGAGAGACGACCATGGATCCCGCCACGCGCACGCTGGTGCAGGTCACGGTCGAGGATGCCGCTGCTGCCGATCGCGTCTTCTCGATGCTGATGGGCGATCAGGTCGAGCCTCGCCGCGTGTTCATCGAGGAGAACGCGCGGCTCGTCAGCAACCTGGACGTGTAGGCCATGTCGACCATCGACACCATCGGCGGAGGGAATATCGAGCCGCGCGCGCTCGAAGACGAGATGCGCTCCGCGTATCTCGATTACGCGATGTCCGTGATCGTCGGTCGGGCGCTGCCCGACGTGCGCGATGGTCTGAAGCCGGTTCACCGCCGCGTGCTCTACGTGATGAACGAGCTCGGCCTGCAGCCGACCCGCAAGCACGTCAAGTGCGCGCAGATCGTCGGCGAGGTCATGGGCAAGTACCACCCGCACGGCGACGCGTCGATCTACGACACGCTCGTCCGGCTGGCCCAGGACTTCTCGATGCGCCATCCGCTCGTCGACGGCCACGGGAACTTCGGGAACATCGATGGCTACGGCGCGGCGGCGATGCGGTACACCGAGGCCCGCCTCGACCGTCTGGCGACCGAGATGCTGCGCGACCTCGATGCCAACACCGTCGACTTCGCCCCGACCTACGACGGCTCCCGCCAGGAGCCGCTGGTCCTGCCGGCGCGCTTCCCGAACCTGCTCGTCAACGGGGCCACCGGCATTGCCGTCGGGATGGCCACCAACATCCCGCCGCACAACCTGCGCGAGGTCATCGGGGCGACGATCGCCTACATCGACGATCCGAGCATCGACGTCGACGGCCTCATGCGTCACATCAAGGGTCCGGACTTCCCCACCGCCGGCACGATCCTCGGCCGGGACGGCATTCGTGACGCCTATGCCACCGGCCGCGGCCGGGTGCGCGTCCAGGCCAAGGCCCACATCGAGCCGATCGGGCAGGGCAAGGAGGCGATCATCGTCACCGAGTTGCCCTACCAGGTGCGCAAGGGCGGCGAGGGGGGCCTGATCCTGAAGATCGCCGATCTCGTCCACGACAAGAAGATCTCCGAGATCTCCGACCTCCGCGACGAGTCCGATCGCCACGGCATGCGGATCGTGATCGAGCTCAAGCGCGACGTAATCCCCAAGGTCGTGCTCAACAAGCTCTACAAGCACACGCCGATGCAGACCACGTTCGGCGTGAACATGGTTGCGCTCGTCGACAACGTCCCGCGGACGCTCTCGCTCCGCGAGGTGATCGGCCACTACGTCGACCACCAGCGCGAGGTCATCATCCGTCGCACCAAGGACGAGCTCGCCAAGGCCGAGGCCAGGGCGCACGTGCTCGAGGGCCTGCTGATCGCTTTGGCCAACCTCGACGAGGTGATCGCGCTGATCCGCGGCTCGCGGGACCCCGCCGCGGCGCGCGAGGGCCTGGTCGAGCGCTTCGCGCTGACCGTGATCCAAGCCCAGGCGATCCTGCAGCTGACGCTCAGCCGACTCACCGCCCTGGAGGCCGACAAGATCCAGAAGGAACACGCCGACCTCACCGAGCGGATCAAGGAGCTGCGCGAGATCCTCGGCGACGAGGCGCTCGTGAACGGGCTGATCAAGGACGAGCTGACCGAGATCGCCAACGTCTACGGCGAGCCTCGCCGCACGGAGATCACCCACGCCGAGGGCGAGATCGACATCGAGGACCTGATCGCCGACCAGCAGATGGTCATCTCGATCACGAACTCCGGCTACATCAAGTCGCTGCCGCTGTCGACCTACCGCCAGCAGCGCCGCGGCGGGATCGGCGTCACCGGCATGGACATGAAGGACGAGGACTACATCGAGCATCTGTTCGTCACTTCCACGCACGACTACCTGCTGTTCTTCACCAACCGTGGCAAGGTCTACCGGCTCAAGGTGTACGAGCTGCCCGAGGCATCCCGCACCGCCAAGGGCCGCGCGCTCGTCAACCTGTTGCCGCTGCGCGAGGGCGAGCGAGTCCAGTCCGTGCTCTCGACGCGCGACTTCATGGAGGGCAAGTACCTCGTCTTCGCGACGCGCAACGGCATCGTCAAGAAGACCGAGTTCCTGGCCTACAACACGCCGATCAAGGCCGACGGGATCATCGCGATCAACATCCGCGACGACGACGAGCTGATCGCCGTGCGCCGTACCAGCGGCAACGACGACATCATCATGGTGTCTCGGTCCGGCCAGGCGGCTCGCTTCAGCGAGCACGCCGTCCGCTCGATGGGACGCGACACCAGCGGCGTCCGCGGCATGAACGTCTCGCAGAAGGGCAACGCGGTGCTGGCCATGGACGTCGCGCGCGACGATCAGGAGCTGCTCGTCGTGACCGAGAACGGCTACGGCAAACGGACCCCGATCCCCGACTATCCGGTCAAGGGCCGCGGGACGATGGGAGTCAAGACGATCGCGCTGACCGAGAACAAAGGCGCCCTCGCCGGCGCACTGGTCGTACGCGAGCACCAGGAGCTCGTCTTCATCTCCCAGAACGGCATGGTCCAGCGCACCTCCGTGCGCGGCATCAACCGCTACGGCCGCGCATCCCAGGGCGTCCGCGTGATGAACATCCGCGACGACGACCAGGTCAGCGCCGTCGCGCTCGTCGTCGAGTCCGAAGCCGAAACCGCCGCCCCCGTCCTCGAGGACGGCACCGAGGCCATCGACAGCACCGCCATCGAGCTGGACGGCCCGGACACCGGCGTCGACCCGGGCGCCCCAGACGCGAGCGCCCCCACCGAGCCCGGCGACATCGCCCCGGGCGCCGGCGACGACACCGAAGCGGAGTAACGCCGCACCGCCGGTCCGGCCGGCCACCGAGCGCCAGGGTGGCACGGGCCCGGCCCGCGGCGGGCTCGCGGCATCCCGCCACCCCGGCATCGACCCGCCACTAACCCGGCCGCCCGCCGCCGGCGCCGGGCCCCGTGCCACGGCTCGCACCTCAGCGGAGCCCGCAACCACACCGAGGCGCTCGATTACGCCCGCAAGGTTCGCTACTCTGCTCGATACCAGAGAAAGGAGGTGGTCCGACATTGTCTGACAGTTCTTGCGGGACCCTGGAGGTGTCCGGCCGCTAGGTCGGAGGCTGACCCCGCTTAGCGGAGTCCCCCCGAGACACCGTCGTGGTGGGCGCCGGGATTAGTCCCTCCGGCACGTACCAAGCCTGCCTCGGAAAGCAGCCAGATGTTCGCGAAGGGCGCCCATGTCGAGGGCGCCCTTCGCACGTTGTGGGACACACGAGAGGTCACATCGCGGCCACCGGATCGTCACATTGATCCCGTGCGACGGTCATAGCCTGGAGGGTGCGTACGGGGATGCCGATACGGCGCTCGCATGGCGAAGCTCGTGCGGTGCGCCAACAGCAGGTCCACGCTCGCCCGCGATCTCGCGGGCGGCGATCCCGCGATCTCAAACTGGGGAGTCACCATGCACAGACGACGTGTCCCACGGCTCAGGCGCTCGCAGCTCGGTGCGGCGCTCGTGACCGTCGCCCTCGGCGGCGCGGCCACGGTCGGGTTGGCCGCCGCCGCCGGCGTCGGACCATTCGGTACCGACCAGGTCGGGCAGCAGGTGGGGTCGCGCATCCTGCTTCCGTCCAACCAGTGGATCTCGCCCGCCGGCGAGCGGATCCTGATGACGAACGGACGCATGACCGGAAGCACAGTCAGTCCCGACGGCACGAAGGTGGCCGCCCTGAGCTGGCAGAACTTCACCGGCTTCCTGTCGATCATCGACCTGAAGACCGGCAAGGTGATTCAGCAGGTCGGGACCGGGAGCGAGAAGGACCCGGTCATCGGTGACGGCACGGTCAGCCCCGACGGCCCGCTCTACTCGCGTGATGGAAGCACCCTGTGGTTCCCGCAGTCGGCCGACCTCGTCCGCTTCAACGTTGGCTCCGACGGCAAGGTCTCCTCGCCCACGGTGATCCCGCTGTCGGGCCCCAACGGCGACGCACTCCCGTCGGGGATGGCGTTCTCGACGAACGGCGGCCGGCTGTTCGTGGCCTTGAACGGCAACAACACGCTCGGCGTGATCGACACGAGCACGAACAAGCTCTTGCAGGAGGTCCCAGTCGGCAACGCACCGCGACAGGTCGTTGTCAGTGGCGACCAGGCCTTCGTCTCCAACGAGGGTGGACGCCCGGCCACCGGCAGTGACTTCACCAACCTGTCCGACGGCACCCCGATCGTGTCCGACCCCTCGACGGGGGCCGCCACGACCGGAACGGTCTCGATCGTGGACCTGGCCACGGGCACGCAGACCGGGACGGTCGCCGTCGGGCTGCAGCCGACGGCTCTCTACCTGCACGGGAACGCCCTGTTCGTTGCCAACTCCAACGACGACAGCGTGTCGATCATCGACACGAGCAAGCAGCAGGTCACGCAGACCTTCAACGTCAACCCGGTGCCGGGGGCCAAGGTCGGCAGCTACCCGAACGCGATCACGATGCCGGACGCGCACCACGTCCTGGTCAGCATCGGCCGCGACAACGCGCTCGCCCAATACCGCTACGACGAGCCGAAGTCGCCGGTCCGGTTCCAAGGGCTGATTCCGACCGACTGGTACCCGGTCAACGTGACGATGGACCAGGCGCTCGGGAAGCTCGTGGTGACCAACGACAAGGGCATCGGGGCGCGCGGGCCGGCGTCGACGATCGACGAGGGCCCGGGGACCAACCCGGCGACCGGCCACAACACCTACGACGACACGGGCTCGGTGACCACGTTCCCGCCGCCGGCCGACAGGGCGCTGGGGAGCTACACGCACCAGGTGTTCGAGAACAACGCGTGGAACCATCTGCCCCCGCTCACCGCCGACACGCAGACACCGTCCGTTCCGGTGCCCGCGCGCCTCGGGCAGCAGTCGAAGATCAAGCACGTGTTCCTGCTGGTCAAGGAGAACCGTACCTACGACCAGCTCTATGGCGACATCGCCAAGGGCAACGGCGACCCGGCACTCGCACAGTTCGGCGACCGCTACACCCCCAACCAGCACGCTCTGGCGAACGGCTTCACCCTGTTCGACAACTTCTACGACGTCGGGACTCTGTCGGCCGACGGCCACAACTGGCTGATGCAGGCCGATGCCAACGACTACATCGAGAAGGAGTTCGGGGCGTTCTACCGTTCGTATCCCGCCCAGGGAGGGGACGCGCTCGCCTACCAGCGCAACGGGTTCCTCTGGAACGCGGCCGCGCGTGCAGGCAGGACGGCCGCGGCCTTCGGCGAGTACGCGAACTTCTTCAACCTGCCGGCCACCGGTGCTCCGACGTGGTCCGACTGGTACAAGAACTCGCAGATCCTCGAGGGCAAGGAGAGCGGGCCGCTGCCGATTCCGATCGACGCGTACAAGACCTACTCCGACATCCCGTCCCTCAACGCGATTCTCACGCCCGCCTATCCCAAGTTCGACCTCGACGTGCCGGACCAGTACCGGGTCGACATCTGGGAGCGCTCGTTCAAGCAGGCCGTGAGGAGCGGCAACCTCGCCAACCTGAGTCTGCTGTGGGTGCCCGACGACCACACGTCGGGACTGAACTCGGGTGATCCGTACCCGACCGCCCAGGTCGCCGACAACGACCTGGCCACCGGCCGGATCATCTCCGACATCACCCACAGCCCGTTCTGGAAGGACTCGGCGATCTTCGTCGTCGAGGACGATCCGCAGAACGGCGTCGATCACGTCGACGGGCATCGCAGCCCGATCCTGATCGTGAGCCCGTACGCCAAGCGCAGCGCAGTCGACCACCACTACTACACGCAGATCAACGTGGTCAAGACGATCGAGCAGATCCTCGGCATCGCGCCGATGAACCAGGAGGACCGGGCGGCCGAGCCGATGTTCGGCGCGTTCAGCGATCGTGCCAACTTCGCTCCGTTCGACGCGCAGCCGGCCAAGATCCCGCTGACATTGGGGGTCAACGTCCCGGCCAAGGCGTCTGCGGCCCAGGTCCGATCGGTGCTGCACGTCCCGGCCCGCGAGCTCCGTGTGTACCGACAGTGGATCGCGTGGAGCGCACACCAGCGCTTCGGCGGTGCGCATCCCAACGAGGACCAGGCGAATCCGGCGCAGCTGAACCGGCTCGACTGGTACACGGCCACGGGATGGAAACGTCCCTACCCGGGCGACCTCAGCATCCTGCCCCCGGACAAGGTGCCGGGTCGCGGCCGGCCGGCGATCGACATCGGCTGAGCCCACCGGGACGCCCCTCGGCTGTCAGGCGGCCAGGTACTGGCGCCAGGCGGCGGGGATGGTGGGGCTGGTGACCTGGATGAAGACGTGCTGGCTCGGCGTACGCGGCTGCGTCTGCAGTTGCATACCGGCCTGGCGCGGCAGCGCGTTCCCCTTGCGCCGGTTGCACGGCGCGCACGAGGCGACGATGTTGTCCCAGCTCGACCCTCCACCCTTGGAGCGCGGGATCACGTGGTCGACGGTCAGGTTGGAGTGCGCGCCGCAGTATTGACACGTCCAGTTGTCGCGCGCGAACACGGCCCGGCGGGTGATCTTTCGCCGGTGCGTGTCGCGCGGGATGCGGACGTAGCTGACCAGGCGAATGACCATCGGGCGGGACATCGACCGCGTCGCCGAGTGCAGCTCCCAGTCAGCGTGCTCGAGGACCTCGGCCTTCTCCTTGAGCAGCAGCACGACGGCGCGGCGCACGGTGCAGACGTTGATCGGCTCGTACGTCGCGTTCAGGACGAGCACCCGGCCAACCTCACGCCCGCGCCGCCGGTGCTCGGAGAGCGGCGCGGACCACGATGGCGCTGGTGGTACAGGATTCGCCATGATCGTCGCGCCAGTGTACCGAGGGGGAGGGTCGCGTTATGTCATGTTCGTGACCGGGTGACGTGGACCGACCCCGTCCCTACGGGTGCGCTCATGTCGCAGCTGGAAATGATCCCAGGATCCGCAGCGCGTCGACGTGGGTCATCACGCCGGCCAGTGCGGCAGCGACCTCGGGCGCGCGGTCGCGCCCCTCGAGGTCGGCGAAGAACATGTAGCTCCCGAGACCGAGCTTGCGCGGCCGCGATTCGATCCGGGTCAAGTTCACGTCCCGTTCAGCGAACTCCGACAGGCAGCTGACGAGCCAGCCGGGGTTCGAGGATCCGGCGCCCCAGAACACGATCGCGGTCTTCCACGGTCCGATGTGGTGCTCGCTCTCGCCGGGCGCCCCGGCGGGCACGCCGGCCGGCCCCAGCCACACGAAGCGGGTCTCGTTGTCGGGCACGTCCTCGACGCCGGCGCGGAGCACGATGCACCCGTAGCGCTCGGCGGCCAGATGCGTACCGAGCGCGGCCCAGCGCCCGTCGTGCTCGGCGAGGAGCCGCACCGCCTCGGCCGTCGAGCTCGACGCGATCACACTCGCTCTCGGAAGCGCGGTGCGAAGGAAGCGCGCGCATTGAGCGTTGGCCTGGGGATGCGAGACGACGGACTCGATCTCCGAGAGCTCGATCGGGCCGGGCGCGATCAGGCACTGCTCGATTGGGACGACGAGCTCGCCCACGATCGCCACGTCGGTGGCCTCGATCGCCAGCACGTCGAGCGTCGCGTTGACCGATCCCTCCATCGAGTTCTCGATCGGCACCAGCGCGCGTTCCACCACTCCACCATGCACCGCCATGACCGTGTCGTAGACGGTCCCGAACGCGACGGGCTCGATCCCGAGGCCCGCCGTCGCGCTTATCAGCGCCTCGTGTGTGTGCGTGCCCTCAGGGCCGAAGTAGCCGACGACCACGGGCGCGGCTCCGTTACGAGCTGCTGGGCTGCTGGCCGCCGTCCCCCAGCAGCGCGAGCCGGATCGCCTCGTTCTCCTCCGGGGAGAGCTCGAGCTCTGCCTGTCCCTCGCGGACTTGCTTGGCGTACAGCCGCGCCTGGTCGCGATGGTGGATCGACGAGAGCACCAGGCCCGAGCGGGTCGCGTCGAGCAGGGCGATCGACGTCGACTGGCGGCCGGACATCTCGCCGTAGGCGTCGTAGCGGACCAGGGCGCGATAGGCCATGGTGCCGTCGAGCCGGAGCTCGGCCGCCTCCATCCGGTCGTTCAGCCGGGCCGCGGCGTCCTCCACATACTCGTGCAGGGCGTGGAACTGCCGCTCCAGCGAGGCCGCGTGCTCGACCAGATCCTGGCGGCGCTCGCCGAGTACGAGTCGCTGGTCGGCACGCACGCTGCGCAGCCGGAAGGCCAGCCAGGCGCAGAGCGCAAGGGCGAGCACGGCGACCGCTGCAGCCGCGATCGCCACGATTCCCGCCGTGCTCGTGAGATCGTGCACCGCCGTGAAGCATAAGCGCCCGCCGGATGGGCGGAGATGCGCCTACTGGAACGTGACCGGGTAGGTCTGGGTGTTGTTGGCCGTGTTCTGCTCGCCGCGCACCGGCGTCACGGTCACGGTGACGTTGTACGTGCCCGCCGGCGGGGACTGGTTGAGCGGCACTGTGGCCGAGGTCGACTGGCCGGCCGTGGTCTGCGGAACCACGGTCTGACCGCTCGAGCTCGTCCCGCTGACCGACACCTTGATGACGACGTTCTTCTCGTTGTTCTGACCGCTGTTGGTGAGGTTGACGGTGAAGCTCGGCGTCGGGCTCCTGGGGATCGTGTTGGTCGAGCCGCTCTGCAGTGTCGTTCCTCCGACGCTGACCGAATCGAGTGAGTGGCCGTGCGTCCCGGGTGCGATCGGCCCGCTCGAGGACGACGATGACGACGACGACGACGCACCGAGCTTGGTGGCGACGAAGTCGGGGCTCAGCCAGCCGAGGTCGGGCAGGAACTGCCCCGCTGGGATCGTCTCGCCGTTGGGGCCGACGACGATCCCGGCTCCGTGCAGGGCGGCGGCGATGCCCGGCGCCGAGTAGTCGGTGTAGAGCACGTCCGAGGCGTAGAAGCGGGCGTTGTTGGCGGCGATCTGGTTAATCGCGTTCTGGTTGTTCGTGGTCCCGAGCGCCGACTGGACGAGCTGGGCGATATTGGCCATACCGTCGCGGCGCATCGTCAGCGCGAGCAGGAAGTCCGACTGCGCGCCCTTGACCTCGTCCGGCACGTCGATCGCCTGAGCGTGCTTGAGCTCGTTGTCAGCGGCCACTCGTGTCTTGTTGAGCTGGTTGGTGAGGTTCTGCGCGTTGCTCGCCCCGCCGGCGCCGGACAGGAGATTGAAGAACTGCGTCCCGGTGTTGTTGGACTCCTGGAGGATCGAGGCGACGTTGTTGGTGTAGTCCTTGAGGGCGCTGTTGCGAGCGCTGACCTGGCAGCTGTGGACGCCCAGGACGACCAGGATGACGACGATGACGATGGCCACGCCGGCCACCGCGCGACGCGCCTGGATCGACTGCTTGTCACCCGGCGGCCGACGACCCGCCCTGGAGGGCCGGCGGGTACGCGGCGGCGCTGCGCGAGGCTCGTCCGCCTCATCGAAGAACGACAAGCTGTTCTCGCTCCTTCCGGGATCCGGAAAGCTCAGTATGACCTCCCGGACGGCCGGAAATGCAATCGCGCAAGCGCGTATGCACCCTCCGGAGCCCGTGGACCGCAGGGACGAGCGCCGCCGCGTTGAAAAGCCCACCATGACCCGGAGCGAACTCGAGACCGCGGCCGAGGCTCCCACGCGCAGCCCTCGCAAACCGCGCGCCGCGCCCGCGGCACCGCTGGTTCTGGGCCGCTATCGCCTGCACCGGCGCCTCGGCGCCGGGTCGTTCGGGATGGTATGGATGGCGCGCGACGAGCGCCTCGACCGGGACGTGGCGGTGAAGATCGTGCCGCGCGAGCGGATTGTCGGCGGCCGGTTCGAGCGTGAGGCGCGTGCGGCGGCGCGATTGGCTCACCCCGGGATCGTGACCCTGTACGAGGCCGGGGCCGACGACGAGGGTGCCTACCTGGTCTCGGAGTTGGTGCGGGGCGCGACGCTGGACGACCTGCTCGCCGCCGGCCGGCTCTCGGACCGTGACGTGGTGACGATCGCGATCGCCCTCTGCGATGCGCTCGCGCACGCTCACTCTCAGGGAGTCGTTCACCGTGATGTCAAGCCGTCCAACATTCTCGTCCCGGAGCGCCCGACGACGCCCGATCAAGTCGCAAAACTGACCGATTTCGGCGTGGCACGCGTCGTCGGGGGCGATTCTCTGACCCGCACCGGCGACGTCGTGGGGACCGCCGCCTACATGGCGCCCGAGCAGGCCGAGGGACGCGAGGCCGGCGCCGCCGCGGATCTGTACGCACTGGCGCTGGTCGTCTACGAGGCGCTGACCGGCATCAACCCGGTCCGGACAGGCACCGCGGCCCGCAACGCCCGCCGGCTCGGGGCCCACCTGCCGCCGCTGCGCCGCCAGCGCCGCGACCTTCCGCGCGAGCTGGGGCAGGGGATCGACCAGGCCCTGCGCCCGCGCGCGCGGGAGCGCGGCACTCTGAGGCATCTGCGCCAGGCCCTGACCGCGTCGCTCGAGGGCGTCGAGGATCAGCCCGGGGTGGTCGCGCCGGCCTGGCGCCCGCCCACGCGCACGTCGGACCGCTCAGGCGCCTCGGACGGCCTCGGCGCTGATCCCCGGCGAGATCCCCCCCCCGCGCCCGATCCCCCCGCCGCCCCGGATCCCGCCCCCCGGGCGCGCCCGGTGCCCCCGGGCGCGCGGGTCCTCGCTGCCTGCGCCTCGGCCGGGATGATCGCCTGGCTCCTCACGCATCTGCTGCGACCGGCCCCGGGCGTGCCGCTGATGGCGGCGATCTTCGGCGGATTGGCCGTCGCCGCCCTGCCCAGGATCGGATGGCTCGCCGTCTCGGCCGCCCTGTGCGTGGCGCTGGCCGTCGACCACCAGCCCGGCGCCTCGCTCGTACTCGCCCTCGGGGCGCTGATCCCGGTTCTCCTGCTCCCGTTCGCCCCGTCGGCCTGGCCGCTGCCGGCCGGGGCTCCCGGGCTCGGTGTGCTCGGGCTGGCCGGCGCCTGGCCTGCCGTGGCGGGACGGGCCCGGGGCGTCTGGCGCCGCGCGGCGCTCGGGGCCATCGGCTGGCTCTGGCTCGCCATCGCCGAGCGCCTCACCGGAGCGGTGCTCTACCTCGGCCGGCCACCCGGGACGCCGTCGCCGCCGGTCTGGACCGGGTCGCTCCAGGTCGCGGCGCACGACGTGCTCGGCCCGCTGTTGGGCACCGGCGTGCTGCTGCCGGCAGCGGTGTGGGGCGCCGCCGCGGCGGCGCTGCCCTGGATCGTCCGCGGGCGCTCGCCCGCGCTGGACCTGGTTCGCGTTGCCGCGTGGGCCGCGCTGCTCGTCTCGGCCACCGGCGCGGCGGTCCACGTCGCCCACGTGCCGGCCGGTTACGGGACGCCGCGCGGCGCCGTGCTCGGGGCGATCGCGAGCGTCGTGGTCGCGCTTGCGCCACTCGCCACCCGTTCCTGGCGGGCGGCCCGCGAGTCGCGATCCTCACACGCCGGATTTGCGTAGCATCATCCTGCCCCCGGGGGCGTGCCATGAGTGTGCTCAAGAGCCTCGAAAGCAAGATCGCCGGCCTCGTCGAGGGCACGTTCAGCCGTGCCTTCAGGTCCGAGGTGCGCCCGGTGGAGATCGCGCGCAAGCTCGCGCGCGAGATGGAGGAGCACAAATCCTTCTCGGTGTCCCGCACCTACGTGCCCAACGAATACCGGGTGTTTCTGTCTCCCGCCGACCGTGATCGCTTCGCCGACTTCGAGGGCGCGCTGGCCGGAGAGTTGTCGGGCTACCTGCTCGAGTACGCCCGTCGGGAGCGGCTGGCCATGCTCTCGCGCCCGGTGATCGAGTTCGAGACCGACGAACGGCTCGGATTGGGGGAGTTCGGGATCCAGACGCGCGTGGTTCGCGCCGCCGATCAGCCCGAGCAGCAGGCCGCCGACGAGGAGTCCGGCCGCACGATGATCTACTCCAACGCGGAGCGGGTCGCTGAGCCGCTCGAGGAGCGTGCCCGCGCGCGCAACGAGACCGCACTGCTGCTCGTCGACGGCAAACGACTCGTCGTCGGTCCGGCCGGGGCGACGATCGGCCGCAGTCGCCAGTGCGACGTGGTGCTGAGCGACCCGAACGTCTCGCGCCAGCACGCGGAGGTGCGGCCGCGGGGCGGATCGTGGGTGGTCGGCGACCTCGGGTCGACCAACGGGGTCAGCCTCAACGGGCGCCGGATCGAGGGTCCGCAGGTCGTCAAGCCCGGCGATCGGATCGAGCTCGGCACATCAGTGATCACGTTCGAGCTTGAATAGCGGCCGAGGCGCCACGCATGCTCGAGCCTGTCTCCGTTGGTCTGAAGTTCGGCTTCCTCGCCGTCCTGTACCTGTTCCTGCTGTGGGTCGTGCGCAGTGCGCTCAAGGACCTGCGACGCGGCCAGGGCGGCGTTGTGGTGTCCGACGAGCCGCCGCCGGCCGACGCCACCGGGATGTACTCCGCGGCTTCGGGTCTGGGCGAGCTCGACGACGAGTTCGAGCCGCGGCTGATGGTGGAGCGGGCGCTGGGTCACGAGTCCGGAGTGGCCTATGACCTGAGCGACAGCGCTACTCTCGGCAGGGGAGACGTCGAGATCCAGCTCGAGGATCCGTTTGCGTCCTCGCGTCACGCGCGGATCTCTCGCCAGGGACACGTGGTCGTGATCGAGGATCTCGGGTCCACCAACGGCACCTACCTCAACGAACAGCCGCTCACCGGGCCGCAGCCGCTTCACAGCGGCGACCGCATCCGGATCGGCGACAGCGAGTTCTCCTACCTGCAGTAGGGATCCACGATGCTTCGCGCCGCAGAGACAGTCGCCAAGACCGATACCGGGCTTCAGCGCCGGGACAACGAGGACTCCGCATATGCCCGGGCGCCCGTGTTCGTCGTCGCCGACGGGATGGGCGGCGCCCAGGCGGGAGAGGTGGCCTCGCAGATCGCCGTCGAGGCGTTCGAACAGGGGCTGCCGGAGGACGGCAGTCCCGAGGAGCGACTGGCCAGCCGCGCGCGCGAGGCCAACCGGCGGATTCACGAGCTCTCCCAGACGCAGTCCGAGCGGGCGGGGATGGGCACGACGCTGACGGCGGCGTACCTCGATGATGACGATCTGGCCATCGCGCATGTCGGGGACAGCCGGGCGTATCTGTTTCGCGACGACACGCTCACGCGCTTGACGCAGGACCACTCGCTGGTGGACGAGCTCGTACGGCGCGGCAAGCTCACCGAGGAGCAGGCGGCCGAGCATCCACAGCGGTCGATCATCACTCGCGCCCTCGGGCCGGAGCCTCAGGTCGAGGTCGACACCTGGTCGTATCCGCTGCGCGAGGGCGACGTGATCCTGTTGTGCAGCGACGGGCTGACCTCGATGGTCTCCGAAGAGCTCGTCGCCACCGTGCTGGCCCGCTCGGAGAGCCTGGAGGCCGCGGCCCAGGGATTGATCGACGAGGCCAACGCCGCCGGCGGCCGCGACAACATCACCGTCGTCATGTTCAGGCTCGAGGAGGTGGGCTCCGAGCAGGGCGCCGACCAGCCGACCCTGGTCGGCATGGCCGCACCCCCTCTCGACAGAGCCGCCGGCGCTCAGCGGACCCCCGCCCCCCCGCCTCCGTCGACGGGCAGTGCCTCTGCCGCCGGTACCCAGACGAGTGCCCGGCGCGCCCGGCTCGCCCGCACTCAGGGTGCCCCCTCGCCGCCGCCCCCGCCACGCTCGGGCCGGCGCCACGCGAAGCTCGTCGCGGCCGTGGTCTCGACGCTCGTGGTGCTGTTCATCATCGGCGCCGGAGGCTTCCTCGCCAGCCGACAGCTCTACTTCATCGGCACCAACCCGCAGGGGATCGTGACGACCTACCGCGGCCTGCCCTACGACCTGCCGGCGGGAATCCGTCTGTACGAGAGCTATTACGTGTCGGGTGTGCCGGCCGCGGCGATCCCGCTCGACCGCCGCAACCAGGTGCTCAACCATCATCTGCGCTCACAGTCCGATGCCTCCAACCTCGTCAAGGCGCTGGAGTTGGGGCAGGTGTCGAAGTGAGCGCGCGGCGATGAGCGCCCGCAACCGCGAGCTGCTCGGGCTGATCCCGGCGTCGCTGCTCGTCACCGCGGGCTTCGCGGGCGTGTTCATCCAACGTTCGAACGTGCTCTCGAACGTCTCGCTGACCTACGGCGCGATCTTCCTCGGGCTGTGCCTGGCCGGCCATGTGTTCATCCGCATCACGCTGCCCTACGCCGACCCGTACATGTTCCCGCTGGTGGCACTGCTGGCCAGCTTCGGGATCGTGATGGTGTACCGGATCAGCGCGACCGACGCCCGGCAGCAGGCGCAGTGGTTCGTGCTCGGCCTGATCCTGTTCGCGGTGACGATCGTCGCCTTCCGCGACTATCGCAAGCTCGAGCAGTACCGCTACGTGATCGCGTTCGTCTCGCTCGGCCTGCTGCTCCTACCTCGTCTGCCGGGAATCGGCTACCAGGCCAACGGCGCCTACCTCGGCGTGCGGATTCCCGGGGTGTTCGTGTTCCAGCCGACCGAGTTCGCGAAGATCGGCTTCGTCATCTTCCTGGCCAGCTACCTGCGCGACACGCGGCAGGTGCTGGTGATGGGCGCACGGCGGTTCCTCGGCGTCACGATCCCGCCGCTGAAGCACTTCGGGCCCCTCGTCGTGATCTGGGGTCTGGGCATGCTGATCCTGATCCTGTTGCACGACATCGGCTCCTCGTTGATGTTCTACGGAGCGCTGCTGGCCGTCCTCTATGTCGCCACCGACCGGCTCTCGTTCGTCGTCGTCGGACTGATCGCGTTCGGGGTCGGCGCCTGGTATCTGGGCACGCACATCCCCCACGTCCACGACCGCGTCGAGGCGTGGTTGCATCCGCTCGACCCGACCCTCTACCACCGCGTCGGCGGCAGCTTCCAGCTCGCCAACTCGATGTTCGCCCAGGCCGCCGGCGGCATGTTCGGCCAGGGCTTCGGCCAGGCCGCGCTGACCGTCCCCGGCACCAACTTCAACCTCCTGCCGGCGCCCCAAACCGACATGATCTACGCGGTCATCACCGACGAGCTCGGCCTGTTCGGCGCCGTGGCGGTGCTCCTCACCTACCTGCTGTTCGTGGCCCGCGGCTTCAAGACCGCGCTGCTGGCCCGAGACTCCTTCTCGACGCTGCTGGCGGCGGGGCTGAGCGCGGTGTTCGGGCTGCAGGTGTTCGTGATCGTCGGCGGGGTCACGCGCGTCATCCCCCTGACCGGCGTGACTCTGCCGTTCATCTCCTACGGCGGCTCCTCGATCATCGCCAACTTCGTCTTGCTGGCGCTGCTGCTGCTCGTCTCGGATCGCGCTCGGAGGCCGGTGGCGCGATGAACACTCCGATCGTCCGCCTGTTCGGCCTGATCGTGGTCCTGTTCGCCCTGCTGATCGGGTGGACGAGCCGATGGACGGTGTTCGAGGCCAAGTCGCTGCGCAACAACTCACTCAACGTGCGCACGCTGATCGACGAGCTGAAGATCAAGCGCGGTCAGATCATCGCCGCCGACGGCACCGTCCTGGCGCGCTCGGTCCCCGCCCCGGGACAGACCTGGACCCGCTTCTACCCCACCCGCTCGCTGTTCTCGCAGGCGGTCGGGTACTCACTGCCCCGCGAGAGCCGCAGCGCCGGCCTCGAGCGCTCGCGGGGCGATGAGCTACGCGGTCTGCAGACCGGCTTCAGCTCGATCTTCGGTCCACTCGGCGGCTCCAAGCGGGTCGGCGACGACATCTACACGACGCTTGACCCGAAGGCCCAGCAGGTGGCCTTCCAGCAGTTGCAGGCGGCGGCGCAGATCGGCTCACCCAAGGGCTCGGTGGTCGCGCTCGATCCGCGTAACGGCAACGTGCTGGTGATGGCCGCGCTGCCGAGCTACGACGACAACACGCCGAACGCCGTCGGCCCCGACGTGTCGAGCTTCAACCGCTCCACGCAGGCCGGCTATCCCCCCGGCTCGACGTTCAAGGTCGTGACCGCAGTCGCCGCGATCGACAGCGGCAAGTTCACCCCGAGCTCGACCGTGAACGGCAACTCCCCGGTCACGATCTCGGGCGTCCCGCTCTCCAACGACGGCGGCCAGTCGTTCGGCACCATCGACCTGACGACCGCGCTCACCTTCTCGGTCAATACGGTCTGGGCCCAGGTTGCCGAGACCGTGGGCCGCCAGACGATGACCAACTACATGCAGCGCTTCGGCTTCTACTCCAAGCCGCCGCTCGACTATCCGCCCGACGAGATCAACGCCAGCCGGCCGTACGCCCCCAACGGCCGGCCCTACGCACCGGGCAGCCCGAACGAGGACATCGGCCGGATCGGGATCGGCCAGGGCGGCCTGCTGGTCACCCCGCTGCAGATGGCGATGGTGGCCTCGGCGGTGGCCAACAACGGCAGGCTGACGGCGCCGCACCTGACCGCCCGGGTCGTCGACCAGGACGGACGGACAGTCGAAACGATCAAGCCGACCACCTATGCTCAGGTCATGAAGCCGTCGACCGCGCAGGCCGTCGGCCAGATGATGACCCACGTGGTGCAGGAGGGAACCGGCACCGCGGCCGCGCTCACCGGCATCGCCGTGGCGGGCAAGACGGGTACCGCGTCGGTTGGGATCGCGGGCAACAACGTCACCCAGCCGTGGTTCATCGCCTTCGCGCCGGTGAACAACCCGACCGTGGCCATCGCGGTGACCGTCGAGCGCACCCAGGGTGGTTTCGGGGGCACGGTCGCGGCGCCCATCGCGAAGGCCGTCATGCAGACGCTGCTGGCGGAGGGCAAATGACCGAGATCGCTCCCGGCACGCTGATCGACAATCGCTACGAGGCGATCTCGCGCCTGGGCTCGGGTGGGATGGCCGACGTGTTCCTGGCCGAGGATCACCAGCTCGGCCGCAAGGTGGCGCTGAAGCTGCTGCACCGGCGCTTCGCCGAGGACCCCGGGTTCGTGGAGCGCTTCCGCCGCGAGGC
>DATMGZ010000173.1:0-7667 GCA_035555155.1 Solirubrobacteraceae bacterium
CAGCCAGGCGGCGATGCTCGCGCCGAGGACGACGACGACGGCGACCAGGGTGGGGATGATCACGCGCAGGTAGCTGTCCTGGAGCGTGTCGACGTCGCCGACGAAGCGGGACATGAGATCGCCGCGTGCCGCGGCCGATCACGTGTGCACGTGTGCACGTGGGTGCTTCTACGCAGTGGCGGCGCCGGCTGGGAGTTAGCGACTGCGCAGCCCGACGGCCGCACGCGCGCGACTTGATCGGCCGCTCGCCGACCGCCTCATCCGCGCGGGTCTGGCCCGGCGGAGCAGACGATCGACCTCATCGACGAGCCGTCTGCGGGAGGCCTCGGGGGGGAACCGAACTGCATGGCGCCTGATCGCGTGAGGATCGAAGCGGTCGACGTCCACGTCCCGCAATACGTGGGCCAATGCGTCGAAGTGGGGTATTCCCTTCGCTCCCACTGCTCAGCAAGGGAAGACGGCTCGGGCCGCCGGGGCGGTGGCAGAGACCCACGTGCGCGGGAACGTGTGCGGCGTGGGCACGCCGTCCGCTTCCTCCACAGTTACTACGGCCATAGCCGCCAGCGCCGCCTCACGCGCCTGAGACGACGCGGGGGAGTGAAGTGCATAGCCAGCTGCGTCGAAACGGCCAGCAGGAAAGAGCACGCCGGTCTGGCCGTCCACCACCGTCTCACGGGTTCCACCGCGGTCAGGACCGATGACCGGCCGCTCGGCCGCATTGGCCTCCACGGCGGCGATCCCGAACTCCTCGACCGTCGGGACGATCAGCGCTCGCGCCTTCGCCATCACGTCTGCGAGCTCTTGGTCGTCGAGACGACCTAGCTAAGTTAGGGCTCTGCCTGGTGTGGAGATGCGTATGGCCGCGTACATTGGTGCCAGCTCGGAAGCAGAAGGGGCCGGAGTTCAGGATGAACGGGGACCGGAGCTCAGGGACGGACTGCCGGACCCGGGTAATTGAGGGGGCAACAGCGGACCGGGGAGAAGTACGGGGCCCCAGCCCGGGTCCGGGGCTCTCGTCTTCCCGGTTCCACGCCCGGTTGCGGCACACTCCAGCCCAAACCTCGTGCCGCTCACCGACGTGTCCGCGAGCGTTCAGTCGAGGCGGTTGGCCGCGAGCGCGTCGGCGAGCTGTGTCCGCGAGCTGATGTCGAGCTTCTGGTAGGTGTTGCGGAGGTGGAACTCGACTGTCTTCGGGGTGACGAACAGGGCCTCCGCGATCTGGCGAGTGGTGAGCCCTTCGGCCGCCAGGTCGGCAACGCGCCGCTCGCTCGGGGTGAGCGCGTCGACGCCGCTCCGCATGATGCTGCGCGGGCGGGCGCCGGTCGCCGTCAGCTCCGTCCGGGCGTGGAAGGCCATCGCGGCGGCACCTCCCCGATAGCTGAGCTCAAGCGCCTTGCGCAGCGGCTCGCGGGCAGCCGCCCGCTGGTTGGCGCGCCGCAGCGCGGCGCCGAGGTCGACGAGCGCTTGGATGTATTCCAGTCGCGCCGGGTACCGCTCGCCAGTGCCGACGGCCTCGGTGAGCAGCTCGATGCCGGCGCTGCCGCGTTCGGCCAGACCGAGCACCCGCAGGTCGCGGATCACCACGCGCGTGACCTCGCCGCGCCGGGCCAGCTCCAGCTCCTCGGCCGCCAGCTCGATCGCCGCGTTGGCGTTGCCGAGGGCCAGGTGAGCGAGCGCCGCAGTGGAGCGCCAGGCGACCACGCCGGGACTTGTCGCCTCGCAGTGCGATCGCAGACGCTCCCCCGCTTGGGTCGCGTCCTGGAGCGCATCCTGCGCGCGGCGCTGTGCGAGCCGCAGCCGCGCGCGCACGTCCAGCAGGTAGGGGCGCTGAACGGTGTCGTGAACGGCCGGATCGTCGATCTTCGCCAGGGCCTGCTCCGCGGCTTCTAGATGGCCTCGCTGAAGATGGCAGAGCGCAAGCGCGCCGCTGGCGATCACGGTGTCGGTCTCGAGGGCATCTCCGTGAGCTGCTGCGGCCGCCTGGGCGTCGGCCAGGGCCTCGGTGATCCGGCCTTGGTCGCACAGCGGCAGGGCTCGGAGCTGGCTGGCCCTTGCGTAGGCGATCGGCGATTCGAGCCGGCGAGCGTCCGCCAAAGCGGCATCGCAGACCTCGATGCCGCGCTCGAGCTCATCGACGAACACGAGAGCCGCCGTCAGGTGCCTCCAGCTCCTGCCCTCCGCCGTCTCTGCCTGCAGCAGCGCGCCGTCCCCCCACGCCAGCTCGGCCTGATGGATCACCCGGGCGCGGTCTTCTCCCACCATACTGTCGCGCACCGCCGTCGACACCAGCGCCGCGCGCTGGGCCGCCGTGGGCTGATCCCCGATCCGCGCCAGCATTCGCTCCAATCGCGCTTGGGCCTCTGCGGCCAGGGGCGGAGCCAGGGACGCGGCCGACACGTACGCCGCCTCGAGCGCGTCCGCCAGCGCCGCGTCGCTTCCGTTCAGCTCGTCCAGCGCGGCATCGAACACGGCGACGGCCTCCCGGTAGCGCCTTTGCGCGAGCAGAACGCGGCCCTGCGCCAGGGCCAGCTGCGCGCGGCGCTCGGGGTTCTCGGTGATGCTCCTCGCCTGCTCGAGTCGCCCGGCCGCCTGGGGGAGACCGGCGCTCGCCTCGGCCTCACCGAGCTCGGCGAGCAATTCCGCCCGTATCTGCATCGCCGGCCGCTCGGCCAGCGCTCGCCCGAGGAGTCTGACGGCAGCCCTCGCATCTCCGCTCGCGAGCACGGTGCGCGCCGCGCTGCGAAGCGCCTCGACTGCGCGCGGATCGGCATCCGGTGATGCCTCGATCAGGTGCGCCGCGACGGATTCAGCCGCGGCCCCCTCGTCGAGCAGGATCATCGCCGCGCGGCGGTGGGCGTTGGCCCGCGCCAGCGCTGAGACCGAGGCCGCCACGGCCGATGCGATCAGCGCGTGAATGAACGACAACGGCTCTCCGTGGTGCAGGACGTTCAGCGCCGCGAGGGCGTCGGCGGCCTGATAGGCGGAGTCGAGATCAAGTCCAGCCAGTAGTGCGGCCTGCTCGAGCGAAGCGCCGTCCCCGAGCACTGCGACCGCGCGGGCGAGCGCTCCCGCCGGCTCTGGCATCGCCTCCAGGCGGGCCATTACCGCGCTGAGCACCGACCCGGGAGCGAGATCCGTCAGCCGCCTCGCCGTGTCCGAATCGGGCGCCTCGTCGTCGGCTCGGACCTGGGCCAGCAGCTCCACGAGCAGGAACGGGTTGCCCCGAGTGACCTGGACGCAGGCGTCGCTGAAGTCGGGCTCGGCATTCGGGAATTGGGTGCGCACGACCGCGTCGACGCCCTCCTTGCTGAGCGGGCCGAGCGCCAGCAGCGTGGTCGCGGGCGCGTCGCGGAGCGCCTGCACGGCCTGCGGATCGACCGAGGCCTCCCCCCGACTCAGACAGACGATCAGCAGGATTGGCAGATCCGCCAGCCGCTCGGCGAGGTAGGCGAGAAAGCGCAGCGAGGGGCGATCGGCCCACTGCGCGTCGTCTACCAGCATCACCAGCGGCGCGCCGTCCAGATCCGCGGCGCGAGGCATCGCAAGGTTGCAGGTGAGCCAGAACAGCCCGTGGATCAGCGGGTATCCCTGATCCTCCGGCAAGTGCAGCGCCTCCAACGGCTCGCCGTCGAGCAGGCTTCCGGCGAGGCGCGCGGGACCGTCGAGCAGTCGAGCCCGACCATCGGGATCGGTCGCCACCCAACGCGGTTCGAACAGCTGCACCGCGATCCCGAACGGGAACTCCCGCTCCAGATGGCGTCCGCGCGCGCGCAGGACCTGCATCCCGGCCTCGCGCGCCAGGAAGCCGGCGACCGTCAACAGCCGTGACTTGCCCCTGCCGGCAGCTGCTTCGAGCAGCACCACACCACCGGCGCCCGCCTCGGCGCCGGCGAGTCCCTGCTCGAGCACCGCAAGCTCCCGCTCGCGCTCGACCAGAAGTTGGCCGAACCCCCGTCCGCGAGCCTCAGTCCCTGCCGACACGAGCTCGTTATGTTCGCTCCCTGGAAGCATTGCCCTTAGTGAAGCGGAAATGGAGCAGCGAGACCAGGGGGCGTCAACGTCGAGGGTGAGCGGGCTTGCCGCCGACGGCCCGGCCACCTGCCGCCCCCCCAAGTAACCTCTCCCACCGATGCGGCTGGAAGACGTGATCCCAGGCGCCCCGCCTGCTGCCCGGGACGTCGAGATCCGGGACCTCGCGTATGACAATCGTCGCGTCGGTCCCGGGACGTTGTTCTTCTGCGTCCCGGGGTTCACGCGGGACGGGCACGACTTTGCGCCCGATGCAGTCCAGAGGGGCGCGGTGGCGCTCGTGGTGGAGCGGCCGCTGGACCTGGGAGTGCCCGAGGTGCTGGTCAATTCGGTCCGGGAGGCGATGGCGCATGCGGCGTCGCGGTTCAACGGCGATCCGACGGCGGAGCTTCAGGTGGTCGGGATCACGGGCACGAACGGCAAGACGACGACGGCGTTCCTGGTCCGCGAGCTGCTCGAGGCCGGCGGCCGGCAGACCGGGCTCCTGGGCACCGTCAAGAGCATCGTGGGTGGCGAGGAGCACGAGGTGGAGCGCACGACGCCCGAGGGGATCGAACTGCAGCGGGATTTCCGGGCGATGCTTGAGGGCGGTGACCGCGCGTGCGCGATGGAGGTCTCCTCGCATGCGCTCGAGCTGCGGCGCTCCGACGCGATCCACTTCGCCGCCGCCGTGTTCACCAACCTGACCCAGGACCATCTGGACTTCCACCCGACGATGGAGGACTACTACCAGGCCAAGCGCCGGCTGTTCACGCTGGCGCCTGGGATCGCGGTGATCAACGTCGACGATCGCTACGGCGCGCGGATCGCCGCCGAGCTCGAGCACCCGGTCACGTTCGCGATCGACGCCGACGCCGTCTACCGGGCGCGGAGCGTCGAGACGGGCCTCGAGGGCTCGCGGTTCGTCCTCGCCACGCCCGCGGGCGAGTTCGAGCTCGACTCGCCGCTGCGCGGGCGCTTCAACGTCTACAACGTCCTCGGCGCCGTCGCCGCGGTGGACGCGCTCGGGGTCGACCTCGAGACGATCACGGCGGCGATTCGCACCGCCGGCCAGGTGCCGGGCCGGTTCGAGCCGGTCGACGAGGGTCAGGGGTTCGCCGTCCTGGTCGACTACGCCCACACGCCGGACTCGCTGGAGAACGTGCTGCGGGCGGCACGCAACCTGACCGGCGGCCGCGTGCACGTCGTGTTCGGCTGCGGCGGGGACCGTGACCGGGGCAAGCGGCCGCTGATGGGCGGGATCGCGAGCCGGCTCGCCGATCGGGTGATCGTCACCTCCGACAACCCGCGCTCGGAGGACCCCGACGCGATCGTCGCTGAGATCCTCACCGGCAGCGCTGCCGACACCGAAGCGATCGTCGATCGCCGCGCGGCGATCGAGGCGACGATCGCGGGCGCCCACGCCGGCGATGTGGTCGTGATCGCCGGCAAGGGCCACGAGCAGGGGCAGGAATTCGAGTCCGGGCGCAAGATCCCGTTCGACGACGTCACCGTCGCCCGCGAGGTGCTGCGCGGAGCCCGGCTCGCCCGATGAAGCTCTGGAGCGCACAGCGGATAGCCGACGCGGCCGGGGCGAGCTTGATCGCGCACGGTGCGGTGGCGATCGGACCCGAGCGGGTGACGATCGACTCGCGCGAGGCCGGCCCCGGGGCGCTGTTCGTCGGCCTGAAGGGCGAGCGCGAGGACGGCGGGCGCTACGCACCGCAGGCGCTCCGCGCCGGCGCGTGGGGGGTACTCGCGACCGCGGCGCACGCCGAGGCGGCGCAGGCCGTGGCGCCGGGGGTCGTGCTCGCGGCGGAGGAGCCGCTCGCGGCCATGCAGCGGCTCGCGACGGCGTGGCGGCGCGAGCTCGGGGCCAAGGTGATCTGCGTCACCGGCTCCACGGGCAAGACCTCGACCAAGGACATGCTGTACGGGGTGCTCGCGCCGCACCATCGCACCGTGGCCTCGCGGGCGAACTTCAACACCGAGATCGGGCTCCCGCTGGAGATCCTCGGGGCTCCAGCGGGCACCGAGGTGCTGGTGCTCGAGCAGGGGATGCGGGGTCCCGGCCAGATCGCCGAGCTGGCGGCGATCGGCGAGCCCGACGTGGGCGTGATCGTCAGCGTGGGGCCGGTCCACCTCGAGCGGCTCGGGAGCGTCGAGGCGATCGCCGCCGCCAAGGCGGAGCTGATCGCCGGGCTGGCCCCCGGCGGCACGGCGATCGTCCCCGCGGGCGAGCGGTTGCTCGATCCGCACCTGCGCGACGACGTGCGGACGCTCACGTTCGGCGCCGACGGGGACGTGCGGCTGATCGCGGCCGACGGCGAGCGCGTGCAGATCGACCTCCATGGGCGCACGGTCACGCTCGAGGTCCCGTTCACCTCGGCGCACATGCGCACGAACCTGTTGGCGGCCGTGGCCGCCGCGAGTGCGATCGGGGTCGTCCCCGACGGCCGGCTCGACATCGTTCTCTCGAGCGGGCGGGGGCAGCGGACCACGCGCGCCGACGGGGTGACGGTGATCGATGACTGCTACAACGCCAACCCGATGTCTGTGCGCGCCGCCCTGGACGACCTCGCCGACACCGCCTCCGGACCCGACCGGGGCCGGCGCGTGGCCGTGCTCGGCGACATGCTCGAGCTCGGTCCCCGCGAGCGTGACTTCCACGTCGACATCGGCGAGCACGCCGCGGCGGCGGAGGTCGACCTGCTGGTCACTGTGGGGCCGCTGGCCGCCGCGATGTCCGAGCGCTTCCCCGGCGAGACCTACGCGGTCGCCGATGCGGGCGGGGCCGAGGCGCTCGTGCCCGACCTGGTCGAGCCCGGCGACATCGTCCTGGTCAAGGCCTCGCGCGGCGTCGGGCTCGAGCTCGTCTGCCGGGCGCTGCTGGCGACCGAGGCCGAGCCGAGCGGGCGCGGCGCCTGATGGGCTCGATCTCCGGCCGGATCCTGATCGCGGGGACGGTGTCCCTGCTCATGTGCCTGTTCCTGAGCCCCAAGTTCATCGCGTTCCTGCGCCGGCGCGAGTTCGGGCAGAACATCCGCGAGGAGGGACCGGAGGGCCACCACGCCAAGGCGGGGACGCCGACGATGGGCGGGATCATCATCTTCACTGCGATCGCGGTCCCGTTCCTGATCCTGTCCAAGCGCAGCTGGGAGGCGATGGGAGTGTTCGGCGTGGCGCTGGCCTGCGCGCTGCTCGGGTTCGCCGACGACTACACGAAGATCGTCAAGCGCCGCTCGCTCGGCCTGCGGGCGCGGACCAAGCTGATCGTGACGATCGTGATCTCGCTCGGGCTGTGGTGGATCGCGACCCAGAAGGCCGGGTTGCAGCCGACCCTGCGGCTGCGATTCACCGACCTCCAGATCGACCTCGGCCCGCTCTATCCAGTGTTCATCTACCTGGTCGTCGCCGGGACCACGAGCGCGGTCAACCTGACCGACGGGCTCGACGGGCTCGCCGCCGGGTGCGCGGCGATCGTGCTGCTGGCCTACATCGGGATCACATTCATCACCACCGGCAAGGCGGATCTGGCCCTGCTCGCCGCCTGCCTGGTCGGGGCCTGCATCGGCTTTCTGTGGTTCAACAGCTTTCCGGCCAGCATCTTCATGGGCGACACCGGGTCGCTCGGCCTCGGCGGCGCGATCGCCGGGATC
>DATMGZ010000174.1:0-4064 GCA_035555155.1 Solirubrobacteraceae bacterium
CGACCAGACGGGCGTGGAGGCCGATGCCCGGCTCGAGCAGCGACGCGACGAGGCCGCGCGCCAGCGCCAACAGGCCAACGCGCGCGCCAAGACGCGCCGTGAGCAGGCAGCTCGCCGGCGCGAGCAGGAGACCCGCCGCGCGGCCAAGGCCGAGGAGTCACGCCTCCGGGGAGGCCGCGAAGCGGCCGGGCGCAGGCGGAGCAGCTCGAGGCGCTGAACACCAAGTCCGAGGCGCTGGGCGAGCGTGACAGTGAGCTCACGGCCCGCGACGAAGCCCGGCGCCTGCGCGACGCAGCCGCTCGGGCCAAGGCGGAGCGCAAGTCCGGCTGAGCCCGGCGCGCGGCGCGGCGCGCGGAGGTGCGAGCCTCCGGGCGCCGCGCGTGACCAGACCCCTAGCATCGATGCCATGAGCTCTGGCAGCGAGCTGCTCGGTCGCCGGATGCGCCTGCCGCGGGCGCAGACGCGCGACGTGGTGTGCGAGCGCGACCTGCGGGTCGCGATGGATGATGGAGCGATCCTGCTCGCCGATCGCTGGGTGGCGCGAACGGCGCGGCATCGCGGGCAGCCGACTGTGCTCGTGCGCTCGCCGTATGGGCGCCGCCAGCTGTTCGGGCTGATGTTCGGGCGGTTGCTGGCCGAGCGGGGGCTCCAGGTGGTGATCCAGAGCGTGCGCGGGACGTTCGGCTCCGACGGCGACTTCAGCCCGTTCGACGAGCGCCCCGACGGCCTCGCCTCGCTGCGCTGGCTTCGGGAGCAGCCATGGCATGCGGGACGGATCGGAATGATCGGACCGAGCTATCTTGGTCTCGTGCAGTGGGCGGTCGCGCCCGAGTCCGGCGACGACCTCGCCGCGCTGGCGATCCAGGTCAGCGCGTCGCAGTTCCACGGTCCCACGTACGCCGGCGGCAGCCTGTCGCTGGAGACGGCAGCATCGTGGCTCGTGCTCGTCGCCGCGCAGCAGCGGCGGCTCGCGCCCCTGAGCATGATCCGCAGCCTGCGCCGGCTCCCCGTCCTGTTCTCCGAGCTGCCACTGATCGGCCTCGACGAGCGGGCCACCGGGACCGAGGTCGCGTGGTACCGGGAGGCGCTGACCCACCCCGGGCGCGAGAACGCCTATTGGGTCACGCGCGATTTCGCCGCCGGTGTGGCGAAGGTGGGCGCGAAGGTTCAGCTGATCGGCGGCTGGTACGACATCTTTCTGCCCTGGATGCTCGAGGACTTCGCTGCGCTGCAGGCCGCCGGGCGCCCCGCGCAACTGGTGATCGGCCCGTGGACCCACACCGCCCCGGGTCTGCTCGCCGCCGGCATCCGGGACGGCCTGGGCTGGCTCCGCGCTCATCTGCTCGACGACGATCGGCTCCTGCGGCGCTCGGCGGTCCGCGTGCTGGTGACCGGCGAGCGTGCCGGCGGCGGCTGGCGTGAGCTGCCGAGCTGGCCTCCACCCGGTACGACGGAGCGGCGGCTGTGGCTGGCCGACCGGGGCGAGCTGCGGCAGCTCGAGCCCGCGGCGGAGCCGGTGCGGGGTGATCACTACCGCTACGACCCGGCCGATCCCACCCCGTCGCTGGGCGGCCCGGTTCTGCTGGCGCGCGAGCCGGTCCTCGACAACCGCCCGCTCGAAGCGCGCCCGGACGTGCTCACCTACACGACCACCGCCCTGCCGGAGACGCTCGAGGCGATCGGGCCGGTCCGGGTGGAGCTGTGGCTGCGCGCCGACTCACCGTACTTCGACGTGTTCGCGCGCGTCTGCGACGTCGACGCCGCCGGCGCCTCGAGGAACGTGTGCGATGCGCTCGCCCGCGTCACCCCCGGCCAGTTCGACCCCTCGGCGGACGGCACCCGGCGCGTGAGCTTCGACCTGTGGCCGATCGGCCACCGCTTCGCCGCCGGGCACCGCATCCGCCTGCAGGTCTCCTCCGGCGCGCACCCGCGCTACGCGCGCAACCCGGGCACCGGTGAGGATCTCGCCACCGGCACGACGCTGCAGCCGGTCGAGATCGAGGTGCTCCACGGCGGCTCGCACCCGCCGGCGCTCGTCCTGCCTCGCGGCCCGGACGGGTGAGGCGCGCCACCGCGGGCGCGTGACCCGATCACACCGCGATCGGCGCTTCGCGCGTCCGGCGCGACGCTCCCGTCGAGGCGGCGACGACGAGCGCGATACCGACCACAGACCGCCGGCTCAGCCCCTGTCCGAGCACGATCCAACCGGCGAGCGCGGCCATCGCGGGCTCGAGGCTCATCAGGACACCGAAGACAGACGCGGCGATCCGCCGCAGCGCCTCGAGCTCGAACGAGTACGGGATCGCCGAGGACAGCATCCCGACCGCCGCACCGACGGCCAGCGTCCCGGGGACGAGCAGGCGGCCGCCGCCGTCGGCGACGCCGGCGGGCAGCGCCACCACGGAGGCGACGCACATCGCCAGCGCCAGGCCGCTCCCGCGCTCGAACTCCCGGCCGACGCGAGCGCTCAGCAGGATGTAGGCCCCCCACAGCCCCCCCGCGATGAGCGCGAACGCCACCCCGAGCAGGCTCAGGCCACCAGCACCGCCGCGGGTCAGCGCGAGGATCCCGGCGGCCGCGAGCGCCACCCACAGGAGATCGATTCGTCGGCGCGACCCGGCCACGGCAACCGCGAGTGGCCCCACGAACTCGATCGAGACTGCGATGCCCAGCGGGATGCGGTGGATTGCGTTGTAGAAGCTCAGATTCATCCCGGCCAGCACCGCCCCGAACACGACGGCCAGCAGCAGCTCGCGTCGCGTCCGGCCACGCACCCGAGGCCGCCAGATCGCAACCAGCACGACGCTCGCCGACAGCAGGCGCAGGAACACGGCGCCGCCCGGCCCGACCCGCGCGAACAGGGTGACGGCGAGCGCGGAGCCGAACTGCACGGAGGCGATCGCGGCGAGGACCAGGCCGCCGGACGGCGCTCGCGAGAGGAGGCCGCGCTCGCTGGTGGCGACGGCTATCGCGGCACGGTGTCGAACGGCGCCGTCTCGTCGACCGCGGGGGTCTCGTCGACCGCCGCCGTGTCGCCATCGGCTCGCGCGCGACGAGCCGCCTCGCGCATCTCGAACACCTCGGTCGCCCAGTCGCCGAGCTCCCTGGTCACCTCACGACCGGCGCCGGTGATGATCCCGGCGATCTGCCCGACGTGGCGAAACGCGGTCTCGACGGCGACCTGAACGGTGTCCTTGCGGGTCTCCCAGTCCTCGAGCACCGGCCGATTATCCCAGACCTCGGACCGGTCGGCCCCCGCCCGGTCAGCGGGCGATCGCGTGGAGCGTGACCGCGGGGGGGTTGTAGGCGCCGAGGAACACGTGCAGGCGAACGCTGCGCGTGCTCTGGCGGGTCTGCGCGCTCAGGCGGGCTCCGACCAGGCGCGTCTGTCGCGCCAGCGCCGGGCTCACCCGCCACAGGTGGAGGACCGAGGTCGTGAATCGGCCCGAGCGCGCGTGCGTGATGCGCTCGGCCCGTGCGGCGAGCGAGAGCACCACGTGGCTCTGTGTCGACAGGTCGCTCTCATTGCGGGTGGCGGCGATCAGCGCTGACACGGTCGAGCCGACCAGCAGAACGACCATCACCGCGAGTGCGCTGTGGGCCCATGGGCGGCGCCGAGCCACCACGAGGATGCCTGTCACCACGGCGGCGAGGACGGCGAGGACGGCGAGGGTGACAGCCACCGTCGCAAAGGTCGAGAAGGTCATGCCGGGCGCTAGGTTACTTCGCGCCCGAGGCTCGGGGGCCCCCGCCGACGGCAATCCCAGGACGCGAACCGGCGTCCCGGGTACGCTCGCGAGGATGCTGCCCGCCTACCGCGAGCGCCAGACCGTCCCTCGGCCCGCGCGGCTGCGGGCGAGCGCCCGCTCTCCGCAGCACCTCTGGCGCTGGGCGGCGGTTCCGTTCGGGGTGACCTACCTGATCCTCCTGGCGATCCAGTTCGGCGATGTCATCGGCGCCACGAACCTCGACGCCGACGCCGTGTCGGCGCCGGTGATCGGGCAGCTGTTCGGAGCCGCCGGTCCGCACGCGAACGTGGTGCTCGGCGAGTTCGGCTGGTACGC
>DATMGZ010000175.1:0-4865 GCA_035555155.1 Solirubrobacteraceae bacterium
CAGCCCGGCCTGAACGGCGGAGCGGAGCATGAAGGCCGCCGAGAACAGCGTGGCACCGTACGGCGCGTCGCTGGCGAACAGGATCTGGCCCGGGGGCACCAGCGAGTACAGCGCGAGCAGATCGGCCGGCATCCACCAGGCAGTGTCGAACAGCAGGTTGGGGTGATCGGGAGCGGCGCGCCAGATCCAGGCCAGGTCGCAGATGCCCGCGTGGGCGAGGATCAGCCGGGCGTCGGGGAATTCCCCCGCCAGCGCGACCGCGTGCGCGCCGAGCGCCGGGATCCCGCGGCCGGCGTGGATCAGGACCGGCAGTCGACGCTCGTTGGCGATCGCGATCAGCCTGCGGACGTCGGGATGGTCGAGCGTGAACGCCTCGGCGCGCGGATGCAGCTTGATTCCCCGGGCGCCACGGGCCAGGCAGCGCTCGGCCTCGGCGACGGCCCCTTCGTGCGGGTTCACGCGGCAGAACGGCACCAGCAGCCCGTGCGACTCGCGCGCGTAGGCCAGGACCGCGTCGTTGGCGGGCGGATAGCCGTCGGGCTCGTGCATCGGGAACACGAACGCGCCCTTGGCGCCGGCCTGCATCAGGCCGCCGGTCAGCTCCTCGAACGTGCAGCTCATCCCGTCCGGGTCGTTCTGCCCGAGGTGCGTGTGGGCGTCGAACACCTCGAGCCCGGGGGTCTCGCCGCGGAGCACGTCCATCCACGGGCGCATACGGTCAACGACGTCCATGCGTCAGGGATTCGTACCATGAACGGGTGCCCGCCAAACTGACCGACCCCTGGTTCCTCGGCGGAGTCGAGGTCTCCAACCGGGTCGTTCTCGCGCCGCTGGCCGGGATCGGCAACTGGTTCGTGCGCCTGCAGGCCAAGCGCTTCGGCGCCGGCCTCGTCGTCTCGGAGATGGTCTCGAGCTTCGCCGTGCACTACGGAAACGAGCGCACCTGTCGCGAGCTGCTGCGGATCCACCCGGACGAGCACCCCGTGTCGGTGCAGCTGTTCGGCCACGACGCGGACGTGATGGCGTCGGCCGCCGAGGCCGTCGCCGCCGCCGGCGCGGATCTGATCGACATCAACATGGGCTGCCCGGTGCCGAAGGTCTGCAAGACGGGGGCGGGTGCGGCCCTGCTCGATGACCCCGACCGCGCCGTCGCGCTGGCGGCGGCCGCGGCCCATGGCAGCGGCCTGCCGGTGACCGTCAAGCTCCGCCCCGGCCAGCGGCCCGGCGAGCGCGGCGGCGTCGAGCTGGCCCGGCGGCTCGTCGAGGAGGCCGGTGTCGCCGGCCTGTGCATCCATCCCCGCCATGCCTCGCAGCGCCACAGCGGCGCGCCTGACTACGACCTCGCGCGCCGCATGGTCGAGGAGCTGCCGGTCCCGGTGCTGATCTCGGGCGGCCTGCACACGGTCGACCGGGCGCGCGACGCCTACGAGCGCACCGGCGCCGCGGCGGTCCTGCTCGCCCGTGGCTCACTTGGAAATCCGTGGCTGTTCGAGCAGGTGCTCGGCACGCGCAAGGACGAGCCGGACCGCGACGAGATCCTGGCCGAGCTCGACTGGGTCATCGACTGCGCCGTCGAGCACCTCGGGGCCGAGCGCGCAGGCCGCTACCTGCGCAAGTTCTATCCCTGGTACGTCGAGCGCCTCGGCGGTGGCAAACAGCTACAGGCCGCGCTGCAGACGGCGCCTGCCCTCGACGATGTCCGGGCGCTGCTCGCGCCGGCGCCGGCGGCGCTGCCGGCCCGGGGCGAGGCGATCGCGGGGATGCGCTCGCTCCAGGGCCGGCAGCGTACAGACCCTCAGAGGGCGCGCTCAGACCGCCGCTATACTCCTGCGCCCACGTCAGCCGGAGCCGTGGCAACTCCCGCAAATGCGGGATTTTTTCTCCGTCCAGAACGCACTCAAGACAGGTCTTAGAGCAATGGCAAAGGATGTCATCGTCACCCCCGAGGGGCTGGCCAACATGAAGGCCGAACTCGAGCACCTTTCCACCGCCCGCCGGCGAGAAGTCGCGGCGCGGATCAAGGAGGCCCGTGAGTTCGGTGACATTTCCGAGAACGCCGAGTACGACGATGCGAAGAACGAGCAGGCAATGCTCGAGGCCCGGATCGCTCAACTCGAGGACAAGCTTCGTTCGGCAACCGTGATCGACGCGAGCGATCTCTCGACCGACATCGTGCGGGTTGGCTCGGCCGTGCACGTGAAGGACGAGAAGGGGCACTCGACCCGGTACACGATCGTGGGCTCGGCCGAGGCCAAGCCAGCCGAGATGAAGCTCTCGAACGAGTCGCCGGTCGGCAAGGCGCTGCTCGGCCACAAGCGTGGCGAAGAGGTGCTCATCGCCACGCCCAAGGGCGAGCGGCGGCTCAAGATCACCAAGATCGACGTCAACTCGAAGTAGCCGGAGCCAGGAGCCGTGGCCGACGACGGCCCCGCCGAGGCCCTTGACGTCTTCGCCGCACGGCGGCAGAAGCTGGAGTCGCTGCGTGCGGGCGGGATCGAGCCGTTTCCGCACAAGTTCGACGGGGTCGAGCCGATCGCGTCGGTGCGGGCCGCACACGCCGACCTGCCCAAGGGGGAGGACACGGACTCCGCCCACCGTGTCGCCGGTCGCATCGCGGCCCGCCGCGGCCAGGGCAAGATGGCGTTCATCGACGTCGTCGATCGCTCAGGGCGGATCCAGATCCAGGCTCGCGCCGACGTGCTCGGGTCCGAGCGGATGGAGCGGCTGCTCTCGCTCGATCTCGGCGACCTGATCGGCGTCGACGGCGTTGCCTTCAGCTCGCGCCGCGGTGAGCTGACGCTGCGGGTCGACGACTACACGCTGCTGGCCAAGTCGCTCCGGCCCCCGCCCGAGAAGCACCACGGCCTCCAGGACGTCGAGACCCGCTTCCGGCACCGCGAGCTCGACCTGATCGCCAGCGACGAGGCCCGTGAGCTGTTCATCACCCGCGCGCGGCTGATCTCCGAGGTGCGGCGGTTCCTCGATGCCGAGGGCTTCATCGAGGTGGAGACGCCGGTGCTCCAGCCGCTCTACGGCGGCGCGGCGGCACGGCCGTTCACCACCCATCACAACGCCCTCGACCGCACGCTGTACCTGCGCATCGCGACGGAGCTCTACCTCAAGCGGCTGATCGTCGGCGGCCTCGAGCGCGTGTACGAGATCGGCAAGGACTTCCGCAACGAGGGCCTGTCGCACAAGCACAACCCCGAGTTCACGATGCTCGAATGGTACGAGGCCTACGCCGACTACCAGGACGTCGCGGCCCGCGCCGAGCGCCTCGTCGCTGCCGTCGCCGAGCGGATCGGCTACGCCGGCGAGATCGACCTCACGCCCCCGTGGCGGCGCGAGACGCTGGCCGCAGCGATCCTCGCCCGGACCGGGGTCGACATCCGCGCCCACCACGATCGCGACGCGCTCGCGGCCGAGATGCGGGCGCACGGGATGACGGTCCCGCCCGACGACACCTGGCCCCAGCTCGTCGACGAGCTGCTCTCCAAGCACGTCGAGCCGACCCTGATCGAGCCGACCTTCCTGCTCGACTATCCCGTCGAGCTGTCGCCCTTCGCCAAGCGCCATCGCAGCGAGCCGGGGCTGGTCGAGCGCTTCGAGGCCTACATCGGCGGGATGGAGATCGCCAACGCCTTCAGCGAGCTCAACGATCCCGACGAGCAGCGCCGCCGCTTCGAGGAGGCCCGCGCGCATGCCGCGGCCGGCGACGAGGAGGCCCAGCCCTACGACGAGGCGTTCATCCAGGCGCTCGAGCAGGGCATGCCCCCGACCGGCGGGATCGGGATCGGCATCGACCGCCTCGTGATGATCATGACCGGCCGGCGGTCGATCCGCGAGGTGGTGCTGTTCCCGGCCATGCGGGATTAGGAACGACGAGGGCGGCTCCGCCGCCCCGGTTTGGCGCCCGCCTCGCCAGGCCGGCGTCCGCGCTCAGGCGCCGTCGGAGCGAGGCGCGGCGGGCGTCTCGACCGGGGCGGGCTGAGGCTCCTGCGGCGCCTGGGAAGCCGGCGCGGGTCCGACCGCCGTGGCCTGCGTGAGCGCCGGCGGCTGTGGTGCCTGGTCGGGCTCCTCGTGGCCCTGGATCGAATCCTTGAAGCCGCGCATGCCCTCGCCGAGCGAGCGACCGAGCTCCGGTAGCCGCTTGGAGCCGAACACCAGCACAACCACCAGCACGATGATCGCGATGTGAAGGGGATTTGAAAGTCCCAAGCCCATGCACCACCGACTGTAGCCCACCTGGCAACTGTGGTGACGAGGTCGCCCTGAGGTGCGGTCACTGTTGCGAGTGAGTCGCACCTATGGTCGGCTCTGCGACCTAGACTCGACGCTGTCGCTCCGGGTGGGCGCCGGGGCGGCGGTGTCGCGATCAATCGAGCCGGCGTGCCGATCCGGGTGGCGCGATCTCGCGTGCTCGGACAGCGCAGAGAGGAGTCGGGATGAGCACCAGGTCCACTCGAGCCGAGGGCGTCACGCGCGCGGCTTTCCTCAAGGGGTCGGCGGGCGTGGCGGCCGGCGCGGCGATTGTCGTCACACCCGCGGCGATAGCGCTCGATCGCTCCGGCGGCAAGGCGGCGCCGCCCCAGGTGGTGAAGTCTCCATCGCCCACTCCGCGCGAGCCGGTGATGGCCTACGTACGTGATGCCGAGCGGGGTGAGGTGACCGTCGTCTCCGGGACCAGTGAGACCACGTACCGCGACCCGATGCTGGTCAAGCGCCTGCTCGACGCCTCGGCGCCGCACCAGTCGGTCGTGATCGGAGGTGGGGCAGATGTCCTCGCACCGTGAAGCGCCGGAGATCAGCAAGGACCCGGTCGCCGACAACGCCGACGTCTATGCGTTCGTCAGCCCCGACCGGCC
>DATMGZ010000176.1:0-23337 GCA_035555155.1 Solirubrobacteraceae bacterium
CGGCTCGCGGCGCGGGCGCATGCGCCGCGGCGCGCTCGGTGGCGTCCCCACCGCGCTGATCACCGCCTCGGCCTGCCCGCTGGTCGTGCTGCCGCGCGGCGTTGAGCCGGACACACCCGTGTTCGCGCTCTCGCAGTCGCAGACGCGCGCCGCCGGTTGACCGAGGGTCCGTCGCAGTACGAGCGCCGCCGTGCGATGGTTGGCACCGGTGCCACCCCACGCGACACCCGAGCAGGTCGAGAGGCTGCTGGTCGACTCCGCCGGGTCGGGGATGGCCGGATCGGTCGCCGTGCGCGAGACCCATGTCTCGTGGGTGTTCCTGGTCGGTGATCGCGCCTACAAGCTCAAGAAGCCGCTCGTGCTCCCGTTCCTCGACTACGGGACGCCGAAGCGCCGGCACGAGCTGTGCGCTGAGGAGGTCCGGCTCAACCGGCGGCTCGCCCCCGAGGTCTATCTCGGGGTCAAGGGCCTCGTCGCGGGCGCGGACGGACTCGCGCTGACCGGCGCCGAGGATCCCGCGGCGATCGACTTCTTGGTCGAGATGCGCCGCTACGACGAGCAGCAGACGCTGCGGGCAAAGCTCGAGCGGGGCGAGACGAGCCGTAGCGAGCTCGAGGGCATCGGAGCGCTGCTGGCCGCCTTCCACGCTGCCTGCGTGCCGGTCGGCCCGCGCGCCGACGGCGCCCGGGCCGCGCACGCGGAGATCGACGGGAGCCTCGGCGAGCTGCTGGCGCTGACCGAACTGCAGTCCGAGCGCGAACGATTGCTCACCCTGTGGCGGTTCGCGAACGCGTTCATCACCGCGCACCGGGACACGTTCGAGCAGCGGCGCGGGCTCGGCTTCGTGCGCGACTGCCACGGCGACCTCCGCGCCGAGCACGTGGTCCTCGGGGAGCCGACAACGGTCGTCGACTGCGTCGAGTTCGATCCCGGCCTGCGGGCTGTGGACGTCGCCGACGACCTCGCCTTCCTGCTGATGGACCTCGAGGCGCTGGGCGCTCCGCACTGCGCGGCCGATGTGCTGGTCGGATACCGCGCGGCGGGAGGCGATCCCGGCCCCGATGGGCTGGTGAGCTTTTACGCCGCGCACCGGGCGCTCGTGCGCGCGAAGGTGCTGCTCGTCCGCGCCGGCCAGCTTCCCGACGCCAGCGCCGTACGCAGCCACGAGCTCGCCCTGGCGCGTGAGCACGTCGCGCTGGCCGAGCGGCTCTCGTGGCGGGCCCGCCTCCCGATCGTCCTGATCGTGTGCGGCGTACCCGCGAGCGGCAAGTCGCACCTGGCGCGGGCGCTCGCCCAAGCCACCGAGCTGCCGCACCTGAGCACGGACGTCACGCGCAAGGGGCTGGCCGGCATCGAGGAGCTCGAGCCCGCGGCCGCCGAGCACTACGGGGCCGAGTTCAACCGCGCGACCTACGAGGAGCTGGGCGCCCGCGCCGCCCGCGCGGTCGCCGCCCACGGCGGCGCGATCCTCGACGGTACGTTCCGCCACGCCGGCGACCGGCGGGCGTTCAACTCCGCCTTCGCCGCCGCTGCGCCCGTCGTGTTCATCGAGTGCCGGGCGCCGTCAGAGGTACTGCTGGAGCGCGCGCTCCACCGCGACCGCACCAGCCGCGGCGCCTCCGACGCGAGCGTCGACATCGTCATGAGCGAGCAATCCTCCTGGGAGCCACTCGACGAAGCCCCGCCCCGCTCGCACCTGATCGTCCGCAGCGACCGCCGGGTCGGGGAGATCGTGCGGGACGTGGTGGCGGAGTTGGACGAGCGGCTGGGTGAGCTGCCTTAGGGCGGCTACTCCCCCACGATCACCGGGCGCACCTGCCAGCTGCGGTACTCCACGGCGGGGACGAGCAACAGCTCGAGTGACATGCAGTCCTCGAGCTGGACCATGCGCACGCCCGGCGGGTTGAAGGAGACGATGTGCCGGTAGAGGTTGACGCCGTCCGTCACGTACGTGCCGGGACGGACCTCGTCCCGCCGCGTCCGCGCCTGCGCGGCGCCGTGCTCGGCCGTCCCATGCTGCGATGAAAACGACATGACACCCCACCTTTGCCCTCGATGCAGTGTCCGCAGAGTAAGGTCGAGCGGCGCGTTCGCCATCGGCTGTAGGCCGCCATCCGCGATCGGCACTCACCGCGCGCGGTCGTCGGTAGTTCGCCGCAAGCGCCCCGCGCGCAGATCGCCGGCGCAACCCGCCTGCGCGCCGCTCTCAGTTCTCCTTGAGCACCGCGTACCAGACGCGCTCGGCGACCGCCACGAGGATGTCGCTCATCCGCGAGAGGCGCCGGTACAGCTCGCGGCGTCCCGCCACCTCGTGCAGGTCCTCCTCGTCGATCAGCGCCGACATCGCGACCCGGTAGATGTGCTCGAGCCGGCGCTGGCTCTTGACTGCGATGTCGGCCGCGGCCGTCGCCTCGGCGCCGGCCGGGGCGACGGCGCCGGCTGGGGCGTCGAGCGCGGCGAACGCCTCGGCGATGTGCCGCGTCCCCTCGAGCAGCGCCGTGACCATGTCCTCGATTGCGCCGTTGGGCGCGATCCCCATGACCTCGGCCTCGCGGACCGTGTTCTTGGCGCTGTTGAGAACCTCGTCGAGGCGCCGAGAGAGCTCGAACAGGTCCTCCGGCTCCAGCGGCGTGGTGAAGGCCGTGGACAATGCGGTGGCGAGCTCGCGCTTGGCTCTGTCGGCCCGATGCTCGCACTGGCGAACGCGGTCGGCCGCCGCCTCCTCCCCGCCCGCCCAGGCCACCAGCGCCTCGATGCCCTCGACGGTAATCGCGCTCTGGGCCCGGAGCATCCCGAGCACGTCGGGTGTCTCGGGCAGGAACCAGCGCCGTGAACTCACGCGATCGCGTTCCATATCAACAACGTAGCGGCACCGGCCGCCCCCGCCGCCGGAAGCGTGAGCAGCCACGCGACCGCCATCGAGCGCACGATCGTCCAGCGAATGTGCCCGGTGCGCCGGCGGCCCGCGCCGACCCCGACGACCGACGATGAGACCACGTGCGAGGTGGACACGGGCGCGCCGAGCAGCGAGGCGCCGAAGATCACCGCCGTGGATGCGCTCTGACTCGCGAACGCGTCGACCGGAGTGAGATGGAAGATGCGCCGGCCGATCGTGCGGACGATCCGCCAGCCGCCAAATGCGGTCCCCAGCGTCATCGCCGCTGCACAGGAGAGCTTCACCCACAGTGGGACCGAGAAGCTGTGGAGGTGGCCGGTGGCCACCAGCATCCCCGCGATCACGCCCATCGACTTCTGCGCGTCGTTGGCCCCGTGGCTCAGCGACAGCGCGGCCGTCATCACCCACTCGGCGGCGCGGACGGGCGTGCGGATGCGGCGGGTGGCGCGATGCAGGGCGCGCTTGGACAGGCGCGTGAGGCCATAGCCGAACAGGAGCCCGAGGACCGGCGAGACGGCGAGCGCGACCAGCACCCCGATCACGCCGATCGGCTGACCGTCCTTCAAGCCGCCCCAGTGCACGGCGGAGACGCCGGCGTCGGCGAGCGCCGAGCCCACCAGGCCGCCGACGAGGGCGTGCCCGGAGCTCGAGGGCAGCCCCCGCCACCAGGTGAACAGGTTCCACAGCACCGCGCCGAGCACGCCGGAGCCGATCACCGCCACCGCGCTCTTGCTGTCGACGGTGACGATCCCGGCGATCGTGTCGGCGACCGCGGTGCCGAGCACGAGCGCGCCGATGACGTTGAACACCGAGGAGAGCGCGACGGCCTGCCCCGGTCGCGCACCGCGGGTGGCGACGAGCGTCGCGATTGCGTTGGCGGCGTCGTGGAACCCGTTCGTGACCGAAAACGCCAGGGTGAACGCGATCGCCAGTCCCAGTTCCAATCCCATCCGCCGACGATCCTCTCGCATCGGCGCCCGGGCCGCCTGCCCCGGACTGCGGTTCCGGTGAATCTACGGATCGCTATGGGCTGCATCGGCGGATGGACGGGGCCCGCAACCGCCATACGGTGAGGCTCTGAGGACTCGAGGCGGCATGCTGGGCATCCACGAGGGAGATCCAATGCAGACCCACCGGACACTCGCCCACGACCAATGGACCGAATACCTCGACGCCGTCAGCCACGATCTGGCCGACGGCGAGGTGTCGATCGAGACGGTCGACCCGCCCTTCTCATCGCAGATCGAGGCTGCGCGGCTGGCCCTGCAGTTCGTCGCCTACGACGGCCGCGACGACGTGTTCCAGGTCGCGGCGGTGGCCGACAACCCGCCGAGCGTGGTGCGTCACCTCGTCGACCATCCGGAGCGGATCCTGGTCGAGGTCGGTCCCGGCGCGGCCCCGATGATGATCGCCGTCGACGGCCAGGACGGCGTCCGGACGGTGATCACGATCGAGCGCGACCGCCTGTAGGCCACGTGCGTTGTAGCGTGGGGGCGTGGCCCTCACCTCCCGACACCCGACGCTCCCGGCGGCGGCACTGCTGTGCACCGCGCTCGCCGCCTGCGGCAGCGGTGCGGGCTCGAGCTCCAGTTCGAGCACCGCCTCCACCACCGCCGCCACCCCGGCCCAGACCGCCACGACCGCGTCCTCCTCGGTCACCACCGGACCGGTCCGCGGGACCCTCCACGGCACCGGACACAGCCCGATCGCCGGCCGGCCGTGGGCATACTCTGTGCACGTGACCGACGCCGCCGGCAAGCCCCTGTCCGGGACCGTCGCGATCGAGTTCGCCTTCAACGGCTCCGTGGTCGGTCGCGACACCCCGCCGACCCATTCGGTCACCAACGGCCGCTGGGCGGACAAGCTCACGTTCCCGCCCACGGCGATCGGCTATCCGCTCTCCTTCCAGGCGGTGGTGCACACGAGCGCGGGGTCGATCACGCTCAATTGGCCCGTACAAGTCAAGCCGTGAGCGTCGCCCGGGGGCAACCGGCGCAGGCGCCGGAAGGCGAACCGGCGGCCGCGGGCGGCGCCGAGGTCGTCGTCGACGATGTCGTCAAGTCATTCGGCCCGATCAAGGCGCTGCGCGGAGTCTCGGTGCGGATCGCGGGCTCGGAGTTCGTGACCATCACCGGGCCCTCGGGGTCAGGCAAGAGCACGCTGCTGAACCTGATCGGGAGCCTCGACCGGCCCGACTCGGGCTCCGTCGAGATCGGCGGCGTTCTGGTCCCGGAGCCACGCCGCGCGGTGGAGTTCCGCCGGCGCGTGGTCGGATTCGTGTTCCAGGACAACCTGCTGCTGCCGTACCTGAGCGCGCAGGGCAACATCGAGGCGGCGCTGATCGCGACCGGCTTCTCGCACCGCGAGCGCCGGCGGCGCAGCGCGGAGCTGCTCGACGAGGTCGGGCTCTCGGATCGAGCCCAGCATCTTCCCTCCGAGCTCTCGGGCGGTCAGCGACAGGGCGTCGCATTGGCCCGAGCGCTGGCCAACGACCCCAGCGTCCTACTGGCCGACGAGCCGACCGGCGCGCTCGACTCGGCCAGCGGCCGCCGCGCCCTGGACCTGCTGGCCAAGACGCGCCAGGAGCGCGGGATGACGGTCGTGGTGGTCAGCCACGACCTCGCGGTGGCCGAGCGGGCGGACCGCGTGGTCCGCCTGGTCGACGGCCTGGTGGCGGAACACGGCGCCTCCTGACCCGGCCGAGCCGACCCCGCCGTGGCGCAACGGCTGACCGCCCGCCTCAGGTGAGAGCCAATGACACCGAGGAGCGCATCCGTGTGACGCGCCAGATCGGGTACAGGGCGCCGACCACGCCGATCGTGACGCCGACCAGCGCGGCGCGCCCGAGCCCCCACAGGGTCAGCTGTGGGGTGATGAAGCTCCCCAATCCCAGCGCACCGGGCAGGAGCTTGCTCGCGGCCAGGCCGAGCACGAGCCCGGCGCAGGTGCCGATCACGCTGACGGCGATCGCCTCCCCCAGCACCAGCCCCGCCAGCTGACGGGCGCTCCACCCGATCGTGGCCAGCAGCGCCAGCTCCCGCCGGCGCTCGAGCACCGCCGCCAGCATCGTGTTCGCCACTGCCAGCGCTCCGATGATCAGCGCCAGCACGACGATCAGCAGCACGGCCTTGCTGATCAGCTCGCTGTTGGCCCCGGCGCGGATCGCCTCGCTCGGATCCGAGATCGCGGTCAGGCCGGGAAACGTCGCCGCCAGCTCGCGCTCGGCCTGAGCCGGCGTCGTGCCGGCGGCCAGCCGGATCGCGATCGTCGTGACCTCGTCGGCCGTCCGGGAGGCGAGCGCCTGCGCGTCGCGCAGCGTCCCGATCACGCCGGCGTCCTCGAAGTTGATGCCGGCGTGGAAGATCCCCGCGATCGGGAAGTCCCGTGATCCCAGGTGCAGCTGCCGCCCCGTGCTCAGCTTGAGCTGCTGGGCCAGCAGATCACCGACGACGACCTGCCCGGGGCCGGCGGCGTGCCCCGAGGTGAGCACGAGCCGGCGGGCGATGAAGCCGTTCGGATCGACGCCGAACAGGACCGAGGACGGTGCCCGCGGCACCGCGCCGACGACGAGCTGGATCGGCGTGGCGTCGACGATCTCCGGCTCCGCGCGCAGGCGCGTGACCAGCGAGAGTGGCAGCACCGACGAGGTCGGGTCGCCGGCGTCGCGCTGGAACAGGCCGAGGTCGGCGCGGCCGAGATGGACGAGTTGTCCCGCGGTCTGGTTCAGCCCGGCCGACAGGGCCAGCAGCGCGACTATCGCCGCCACCCCGACCGCGATCCCGGCGGCCGTCAGCGCCGTCCGGGCGGTGCGGCGGCGCAGGTTGGCGGTGATGAGACCGATCATGCCCTGGCGATGCTAGTGGTCGAGTGGTCCCCGTCCGGAAGGCCCGTGGCATCGCGTGCGGCCCACGGCCGCTTTCAGTTGATATGTCGGTCGGTCGATCAGTAGGCCGTACGGTGGCGCGCTCTCCTAACCGTGCGTAGCGTGGCTCCCCATGAGCGCCGACCGCGTGGGTAAGCCCGTGCGCCGCTGGCCCGAGCGTCGCGCGGTGGTCCTCGGCGGGGCGGCGGTATTCACCGTCGTCGTGTTCGTCCTCGGGCAGGTGGCCGAGTCCCCCGACGACGGCATCGGTTTCCTGTACGCGCTGCCGGTGATGCTGGTGGCGCTGGAGTTCGGGCTCGACTGGGGCCTCGCCGCAGCGGGTGCGGGGTTCGGCCTGATCGTGATCTGGGGGCTGAGCACCGACCAGAACCTGACCGCGACGGCATTCGCGCTGCGCGCCGTCGCCCTGCTCGTGATCGGCGGCGTCGCGGGGCGCTTCTCGGACCGGATGCGGGCGGCGCGCCGGCGCCAGGATCAGCTGCTGCACTCCGGCCTGGCGCTCGCCCACCTGACCGACCCGGCGGTGCTCCCGGAGACGATCGCGTTGCAGGCGATGCAGGCGCTGCACGCGGCGGGAGCGCGATTCCAGCTCGACGGGGCCGATCCGGTCGAGGTCGGCCGGCTCGGACCCGGGTCGATCACCGCCGAGCTGCCGCTGCCGAGCGGCGAGAACGCCGTCCTCGAGGTCGCGCCTGACCCGGGGCGGAGCTTTTCGGCCGACGACCGCATCGCGCTCGAGATGCTCGCGCTGCAGGCGGCCGTCGCGGCCGAGAACCAGCGGCTCGTGGCCAGCGAGCGCGAGCGGGCGATGCTGCGCGACGAGCTGGTCCGCTCGCGTGAGCGCCTGGCCAAGCAGGGCCGCCAGCTCGAGCACCTGCTGGCCGGCCAGGAGGACGAGCGCCGCGCGCTCGCCCAGGACCTGCACGAGGACGCCGCCCAGGCTCTGGCCTCGATCCAGCTCGGGCTGCGGATGGTGGAGACCGACCTGGGCTCCGAGTCTCAGCGCCACCACGTCGAGGCGCTGCGCTCGCACCTCGCCGAGACGCTCGTGGCGCTGCGCGAGCTGGCCGTCGACCTGCGCCCGCCGGTGCTCGACGAGCTCGGGCTCGTGCCCGCGCTGCAAGGGCTCGCCGCCCGCGTCCCCGCGGCCGATCGGCCGGTGACGATCGAGGTCAAGGGCGACGGCGACGGCGAGCGCCTCGAAGCCGATCTCGAGACCACGGTGTACCGGGTCGTCGCGGAGGCGATCGGCGCCATCGAAGGTCCGGTGACGGTGCGCGTCGCGATCGACCGCAAGAAGGGCGAGGTGCGGATCTCCGTGGCCCAGCCCCAGGGCGAGGGGCACCCGATCTCGGTCGACGTGCTCGCCCGGATCCGGGCCCGGGTCGACTTGGCCGGCGGCCTGCTCGCTGTCTCCAGCGAGGAGCGCCACATGCTCGTGGCGCACATCCCGATGGCTCAGCTCACGCCGAGCAGCTGACGCGCCTCGTCGACCTCGATGTCGCCGGCCGCGACCTTGAACGCGACCGTGTCCGCGTAGCCGCCTGAGCCGGCGTGCGTGTGCATCGCCGCCATCTCGGCGGTGATGCCCGCGTCGGCCATGTCCTCGGCGGCCCCCGGGTCAAAGCAGCGGGAGGCCAGCCACTCGCCGACCTCCGCGGCGCTCAGCCCGGTCTCTTCCCAGGCCTCGACGGAACTCTGCGGATCGCCTCCGTGGGCGAACTCGCCGTGGCGTTCGACTACGTCCCTGATGGTCATGCTCAGACTGTCGCGCAGGGGCGCTCGAGCGTCATCAGCGGGTTTCCCCGTCCCGGCTCAGTAAACAGCACGGTTTTGTACTGAGCACGACTCGCGACAGGACCGGATGGCTTCGTGAGATGGGACACATAGTGTGATTTGCACTAGAGAGAGACATAGGCACGATCGCATCGCTGTGGGTTCGGTGATCGACGCCGTAAGCCCGGAGGTGACTCATGCTCACCCTTGCACGCATGTCAGTCAGGCGCCCCAAGTTGGCCCTGGCGGGCTGGCTCCTCGTCGCCGCCGTGCTGACCCTGATCGGCTTCGGTGTCAACAACGCCTTGTCTCCCTCGGTCACCGTCGTACCCGGGACTCAATCCTCGCGCGCGCAGCAGCTCGCCAACGCTCAATTCGGGCCCACGCAGCTGATGCCGATCCTGCTCGAGGGATCGAAGGCCCAACTGAACACCCAGGGGCCGAAGCTGGTCGTCGCGCTGGCCAAGCGGCCGAACACACGCGTCCTGTCGGCGTGGGACGCCGGAACCGCGAGCGCGGGCATGCGGCCCGACGCGACGCACGCGATGATCGTCGTCTCCGTCGACCGATCTGAGAAGAACGTCGTCCAGTACGACCTGCCCCAGATCCAGAAGCTTGTCTCTCAGCACACCTCCGGCGGGGTCAAGGCCTTCATCACCGGCCAGGCGTCGCTCGATCGGGCCGACCGCGCGGCATCGACGGATAACCTCCGTCGCACTGAGCTGATCGCGATCGGGATCATCTTCCTGCTGCTGCTGGTCGGCCTGCGCGCACCCGTCGCCGCGGTTCTCGTGACCGCGGTCGGCGCAATCAGCATGCTGGCAGGGTTCGGGGAGGTCGCCCTCCTCGGCAAGGTGATACAGCTCGATGCCGTCGGCGTCGCGCTCGGAACCATGACCGGACTCGCAATCGCGGTCGCCTTCGCGCTGCTGATCCTGGACCGCTTCCACCGCGAGGAGCTGCCCGAGGGCGCTCACCCGCGCGATGCGGTCACGGCGGCCACGCGTGATCTCGAGACGACCGGCCGGGCCGTGCTCGTGGCCGGAACCGCGATCATCGTGGCGCTGGCAATGGTGGCGGTGGTCGGCCCGACGCAGCTGCTGATCTCCGTCGGAGCGGGCATGCTCACATGTGCCATGTTCGCGACCGGCGGCGCGGTCGTCGTGATGCCGGCCGCGCTCGTGCTGCTCGGCCGCCGGATCGACTGGCTGCGCTTCCCCGCGCCCGCGTTCCTCGTGCGCGGGTGGTCACACCTCGTCGATGGCGGCAACTGGGTGACCCGCCACGCCGTGTACACCGGCTTCGCGGCGACCGTCATTCTGGCCGCGATCGCCGTGCCGGCGCTCGGGCTCAAGACCGGACCGCAGGACATCAGTCAGCTTCCGGCCAACTCGCAGGCGCGGGTCGCCTTCACTGAGATCTCGCGTGTGATGGGTCCGGGATGGGCGACGCCGTACAACATGGTCGTGGTGGCGAAGAACCGCCCGATCACGACTCCGGTCCTGCTCGCCCAGCTGAATGCGCTTCAGGTCCAGATCGCCAAGAACAATGCCGTCGACACGGTGACCGGTCCTGGTCAGATCAACTCGACCGCGACCTCGCTGAAGTCGTTTGGACCCGGCATCAAGAACTCGGTCAAGATCTCTGACCAGAGCAAGAAGGACCTGCTCACGCTGATCAACGCGCTCGGGCAGGCTGGCTCAGGCTCAGCGCAGCTGCAGTCCGGGCTGGCCTCAGCTTCGTCGGGAGCGGGTCAGCTCGCCACGGGCGGCGGTTCGGCCCAGTCCGGTGCCGGCCAGCTCCACGCCGGCCTCGCATCGGCGATGGCCGGATCCACGACGCTGAAGAACGGGCTCAACACAGCGCTGTCCGCGGCGATCCAGCTGCGCAACGGTGCGGGCACGGCTCTGTCGGGCGCCAACCAGCTTGCATCCGGGCTCGGCAAGGGTGCCCCCCAGGTGACGGCCGGTCTCCCGGCAGTCGGCTCGCTGGTCAGCGAAAGCAACACGGCGGTGAGCAGCATCAAGTCCGCGCAAGGGCAGCAGCAGGCCGCCCAGGGTTCCGTCGGGCAGGCGATCTCGGCCCTCCAGGGAATCGGCGCCGCGGGCAAGGCCGACCCGCACTACGCAGCCGCGCTGAACGCGCTGCAGAACGCAAGCGGCTCGGTCAGCGGCATCAACAGCCCCTTGAGCAGCGCTGCCTCCAGCGCGAGCGCGAGCGCCTTCATCGCGTCCGCCGTGAAGTCCCAGATCAACACGCTGGCGCCGCAGCTCACCGCGGCGGCCTCGGGCGCGTCCGCGCTCGCATCCGGCCTCTCGCAGCTGCAAAGCGGCAACGCGCAGCTGGCATCCGGCATCGGTCAACTCGCCGGCGGCGGCGGCCAGCTCAACAGCGGTCTCGGCCAGCTGACGAACGGCGCCGGCCAGCTCGAGGCTGGGCTGTCCCTGCTCAGCGGCGGCGCAGGAACGCTCGCCAACGGGCTCGCCGGTGGCGTCGCCCCGGCCGGACAGCTGACCACAGGACTCGGTCAGATGCAGGCCGCGGTGGTCAAGTCCCGCGGGCAGATCCCGTCGACAGCTCAGCTCAAGCAGCTCGAGGCGCAGGCACCGGGCATCTTCAGCTCCGGCTACTTCGTGCTCGCCGCCGTCGAAGGCTCGACGGCCGCCAATCGCAACGCCGCAACGTTCATGCTCAACGTGCTGCGTGGCGGCACCGCCGCCCAGATCGTCGTGATCCCGCGGTACAAGATGAGTGACCCGCGGTCGGTCGCGCTCGGCGCGTACCTGACCAAGGTGGGCACGACGTTCGCCAAGCGCAACAACGTGCAGATCGCGATCGGCGGCCCGGCGGGCAGCCTTGGCGACCTGACCAGCGTCACGAAGTCCAGGATCTGGCTCGACATCGCGGCCGTGGCCGCAGCCATCATGCTGGTCCTGGCGATCGCGATGCGAGCCGTGCTGCTGCCCCTGGTGGCGACCGCGTTCAGCCTGCTGACCACGGCAGCCACGTTCGGCGTGCTGACGCTCCTGTTCAGCGGTAACAACCCGCCGCTGGGCGGCCCGGGCCACCTCGACCCGGCATCGATCATCGGCATCTTCACGGTTGCCTTCAGCATGACGGTGGCGTTCTCCACCCTGCTGCTGATGCGGGCCCGGGAGGCGTTCGTGGCCGACGGGAAGACCAAGGCGGCGGTGATGACGGCGCTGCGGGAGACCGCCGCCGCCACCACCGGAGGCGGCATCGTGATGGTCGCCGCGCTGATCCCATTCGTGACCACCGACTTCATCCAGGTGAGGGCGTTCGGTATCGGCGTTGCGATCGCGATCCTGCTCGACGTCCTGATCGTGCGTCCGATGTTGATGCCCGCAGCGGTCGCGGTGCTCGGCAAGGTCGGCTGGTGGCCGACGAGGGCTCCGGCCCCGCCACCGGCCGCCCCGTCCCCGCAGCGCGCCCGACGGCCACAGCGCCCGCGTCTGCACCGCGCCGGCGCGGCCCACTGAGCGGAGAGAGCAATGCTCCCGACCGCACTCCCACCCACCGCGGTCCCCGATGTGGAGCCGCACAACCTCGGCCAGATGGTGCTCGACTCAGCCGATCACCACGACGGGATCGCGTTGATCTACCGCGAGGACCGCGGTCCGGCGTCGATTACCTACCCCGAGCTCGGACGGAGGACCAACGCGATCGCACGGGGGCTGATCGAGCTCGGGATCGAGCCGGGAGACCGGGTGGCGATTCTCGCGCTGACCTCGGCCGACTGGACGCTGGCCGACTACGGGGCGCTGTGTGCGGGCGCCGTCGTCACCCCCATCTACCACACCAATTCGCCCGAGGAGTGCGCCTACGTGGTGGCGCACTCCGAGGCGCGACTGGTGTTCTGCGATGACGACGAGCAGGCTGCCAAGATCCGCCAGATCCGCGACCGCTGCCCGCACCTCGAGCACGTCGTGCTGCTGCACGGCGCCGCTCCGGATGCGATCACGCTCCGTGAGCTGTGCGAGCGCGGGGCGGGATTGCCGCCCGAGACCGTCGCCCTGCGGTTGGCCGGCGTCGCGCCCGGCGATCTGGCCAGCCTGGTCTACACGTCGGGCACCACGGGGCCGCCGAAGGGCTGCATGCTCACGCACGCCAACCTGCTCGCGACGACCCGGATGTACGTCGAGCGCCTGCAGCTCGACGAGACCCACACGCTGTACCAGTTCCTGCCGCTCGCCCACGTGCTCGCGCGCGTGGCCCAGGCCGTTGCGCTCAGCGCCGGTGCCCGGATCGCCTACTGGAGTGGCGACTCGACCAAGATCGTCGATGAGCTCTCGGAGCTCGCCCCCACCCACTTCCCCGCCGTGCCGAGGATCTACGAGAAGATGCACGGTGCCGTGATGGGCAAGGTGCAGGACGGACCGGCGCCCACCCGCATCCTGTTCACCTGGGCGCTGCGTCAGGGAGCCCGGGGACGCGAGGCCGCCCGCGCGGGCCGCCCGCTCGGCCCCCTCGGAGCGCTCCAATATCGCCTCGCCGACAAGCTGGTGCTGAGCAAGGTCCGGGACCTGTTCGGCTCCGAGCTCCAGATCGCGCTCGTCGGGGCGGCGCCGATCGGCCGCGAGTTGCTCGAGTTCTTCGACGCCTGCGGCGTGCTCGTGCTCGAGGGCTACGGGCTCACCGAGACGTGTGCCGCGTCGACGCTGAACACCGCCGACCGCGTCCGGTTCGGTTCGGTCGGCCGGCCTCTGCCCGGGACCGAGGTCTCCGTCGCCGACGACGGGGAGCTCCTGATCCGCGGGCCGCACGTGTTCACCGGCTACTACCAGGACCCGGCGGCCACGGCCGAGACGCTGACCGACGAGGGCTGGCTCTGCACCGGCGACCTCGGCGAGGTCAGCCGCGACGGGTTCGTCTCGGTGACGGGCCGCAAGAAGGACCTGATCATCACCTCCAGCGGCAAGAACATCACGCCGGTGAACATCGAGAACGCGCTGCGTGAGAGCCGCTTCATCACCGAGGCGATCGTGTTCGGCGACAACCGCCCCTACCTCGTGGCCGCGGTGACGCTCGACCGCGACGAGACCGGCCGGATCGCGAACGGACCCGGCGCCGAGAGCGACGTCGCCACCCTGGCCGCGGACCCGCACGTGCGCGCGGCGGTCCAGAAGGAGGTCGACGCGGTCAACGCCAAGCTGGCCCGGATCGAGCAGGTCAAGCGCTTCGCGATCCTCGAGCGCGACCTGACCCAGGCCGGTGGCGAGATGACACCGACGCTCAAGGTCAAGCGCGCGGCGGTGTACGCGAAGTACGCCGAGGTGTTCGAGGCGCTCTACCTGAAGGAGGAGTCATGACCACGGCACGAATGAGCACCGCGGACGCCGCCTGGCTTCATATGGATCGTCCCACCAACCTGATGGTCATCAACTCGGTCATGCTGTTCGACGAGCCGGTCGACTGGGAGCGCTACAAGGAGGTCGTCCAGACCCGGCTCGTGGACCCCTATCCGCGGTTTCGCCAGCGGGTGCTCGAGAGCCGCCTCCCGGTGCTGGCACCCAGCTGGCATGACGACCCCGACTACGCGCTCGAGCATCACCTCCACCACCTCGGGCTGCCCGCGCCCGGCGATCGCGCAGCGCTACAGGAGCTGGTCGGTGACCTGGTGACGATGCCGCTGGATCGCAACCGGCCACTGTGGAACGTCTACCTCGTCGACGGCTACGGCCACGGCCACGGCTCGGCGGTTATCACCCGCATGCACCACTGCATCGCCGACGGGATCGCGCTGGCCCAGGTGATGCTGTCGCTGACCGATCCCGAGCCGGGCGCAGCGCCGGCGCCGGTGGCGCGCCCACCCGAGCGCGCGCACGCCCGTGGGCCGCTGGCCGCGATCCTGGCGACGCCCGTGGCAGCGCTCGGCGGCGCTCGGCGGGCCGGCGGCGCCGTCGTCCGCCAGGGCGCGCACATCGCCACGTCGCCCTCTCATGCGGTCAAGCTCGCCGGTGCGGTCAGCCGCGACGCCAAGACCGCCGTGCGGCTGCTCCTCACGCCGGCCGACGCCGCCACTGCGATCAAGGGCGATCCCGGGGTCAGCCGCAAGGTCGCGTGGACCTCGGCGATGTCACTCGAGGCGATCAAGGAGACCGCCCACAAGCACGACGCGACGGTCAACGACGTGCTGCTCGCCGCGGTCAGCGGCGCGCTGCGGCGCTATCTACAGCACCAGGGCGGCGAGACGGCGGAGATCCAGGCCATGGTCCCGTTCAACCTGCGACCGCTCGACGAGCCGGTCCCGCAGCAGCTCGGCAACAAGTTCGGTCTTGTCTTCCTGCCGCTGCCCGTCGGCACGAGCGGGAGCTATCGCCGGCTGGTCGAGGTGCACAAGCGGATGACCGAGATCAAGGAGGGGCGTGACGGCCCCGTCTCCTACGGCATCCTCAGCGCACTCGGACTCACGCCCGAGCCGGTCGAGCGGCGGATTGTCGATGTGTTCTCGGGCAAGGGCACGGCGGTGATGACGAACGTGCCGGGCCCGCGCGAACCCGTCTACCTGGCGGGAACGGCGGTGCGCTCGGTGCTCGTCTGGGCGCCGACCTCGGGCCACATCGGGATGAGCGTGAGCATCTTCAGCTATCGCGGCGAGGTCACGGTCGGCTTGATGGTCGACGCGACGCTGGTCCCCGACCCGGAGGAGATCACGACCTCGCTCGAGCGCGAGCTCGAGACGCTCGCCCATCTCACCCGCGGCGGCGCGGTCACACGAAGCCCCCGCCGCCCGCGCCGCCGGCAGCCGGTATCGAGCGCGTAAGCGCCTGGTCAATCCAGCAGGCGCTCGAGCAGGTACAGGTAGGCAAGCAGCGACTTGGGGCCGAGGAAGTGCGCGCGGATGCGCTCCTGGGCTGCGGCCCCCATCGTCGCGGCCTTGTCGGCGTCGAGCAGCAGCGAGGTGACGGCGGCCCCGTACTCGGCTTCATCGGTGGGGTCGTCGAGCAGGATGCCGCTGACGCCGTCCTCGATCTGATCCTGGATCCCGCCGATCCTCGAGGCGACGACCGGACGGGCCTTCCACATCGCCTCGGCGACGGTGAGGCCGAACCCTTCGGCCAGGCTCTTCTGGATCACCACGGTGGCGCCGCGCTGCAGCGCGTTGACCATGGCGGCGTTCTCCTCGCCGTCGGTGAGCGGCAGCATCGCCAGATGGATCCGCGAGCGCGCGTCCTGAGTGAGCTCGTCCAGGTGTGAGAGCACCTCGTTCAGGACCGCCGTGGCCTCGGGATCGTCGGCGACGTCATCGGCCGCTGGGCCCGCGTAGACGAGATGCGCGTCGGTGTAGGGGGCGATGTGGTCGGAGAACCCGCGGATCACCCCCATCGGGTCCTTGAGCGAGTCCCAGCGCGACACCTGCAGGACGTAGTGATCGTGGCGCTGGAGCGGACGCTGCTCGATGACCTTGGCCGTGCGCTTCACCTGACCCACGGTGCCGTCCCTCCGCGTGAAGGCCGGGGGGGCGCCGTCGACGGGGCCGGCCCGCAGTCCCGCCGCGACGAGGATCGAATGCACGGTCGGCTCTTCGAGCAGCTCGTTCTTGGACGAGAACGCGTCGATCGTCGGCGTGATGATCGAGTGCCGGACATCGTCCAGGACGTCCCAGGCGAACGACTGGCGCGAGAACACGGTCGCGTCGGCTTGGCTCACGTAGGGCGCAAGGAAGGCCCAGGTCTCGTGGGCCAGCCGGTTTGGCGCGTCGACGCCGACGTGGCAGCGCCACACGACCGGGACCCCGAGGCTGCGGATCGCCGGAATCAGGCCGGCGGTCTGGGGATCGTGGAGGATGACCACGTCCCCGGCCCCGATCATGCCCATGAATGCCCGCGCGCTCGGGGCGAGCGTCGCCTCGTAGACGGCGCGCTCGGCGGCGCCGAGCGGGCCGCCGTCACCGGGATAGCCGTGCAGCCGGTTGTGAATCCGCTTGGTGATGGCGAAGAACTGCTCGTTGCCCTCGATCACGGCCCAGCGCGTGTCGACGCCGATGCCGCGGGCGTAGGCGAGCAGCGTCGTCAGCATCTCCGCCACGCCACCGCCGCGAGCAGTCGAGTTGACGTTCCAGATCGCCCGGCCGGCGAACAACGAACGGGCGAGGAGGATGCCGCCCTCCAGCTCGGTGAGCAATCCGGGGTCGAGCACGGTTGCGAACCGATCGAGTGACATCTCGCCGATCTCGACCATCGTCACTGCGGATTGCTCAGTCATGGCCATATGGTCACCGATGCTGGTAGGTCGCCGCCGCGACGCGGTCCGAGCGTCGACGGAGACGAAGAGGACACTGCCATCAGAAAGCTCATCGCCCAGACGATGGGGCCGAAGCCGGTGCCTGACGGCACCACCCGTCGTCGGTTGCCGACGACTCTCGCGAGCCTCTCCATGGCGTGCGATTGTCCGCTTCCGTGGACGCCGCGTCCGCCGTGAAGTCCCCGTAGTCAGTGCGTGGAATCCCGCAGATTTCTCGGGGAGGATTCCGGACGGGGTCCGCCGCCGCCGGCGCCGCGGCCTGCGCGCCGAGCTCAGCGACCGACCGAGGGCGTCGGCGGACCGGGGGCGGTGAGCTCCACGCGAGCGCGCGCGTCGACGGCGATCGCTCCGTGCTGCGAGACGACCACAGGGTTGAGCTCGAACTCCGCGATCTCGGGATGATCCTCGACCAGCGCGCTCACCCGCAGCAACATCTGCTCGATCGCCGCCACGTCCGCCGGGGGCGAGCCGCGGTAGCCCTCGAGCAACGGGAAGCTCCGCAGCGAGCGGATCGTCTCGGCGGCGTCGACGTCGGTCAACGGCGTCAGCCGGACCGCCACGTCCTGCGTCAGCTCGGCCGCGGTGCCTCCCGGGGCACAGGCCAGCACTGGGCCGAACAGCGGATCGTTGACGACCCCGACCAGGAGCTCGATCCCCTCGACCATGCGCTGGACCAGGAAGGTGCAGTCCCCGAAGCCGGCGTCGCGGACATCCGATCGCATCCGCGTCGCCGCGCGCCGCACGTTGGACTCTCCGCGCAGGCCCACGCGGACGCCGCCGGCGCTGGACTTGTGCACGAGCGTCGACGCCACCGCCTTGAGCGCCACCATGCCGCCGAACTCGTCCGCCGCCAGGCCGGCCTCGCGCGGGTTCTCGCACACGCGCCACTCGGCCAGGCTGATCCCGTAGCAGTCACACAACGTGGCGAGCTCCTCGGGAGCGAGCCAGCTCTCGCCGCGCGTGAGCGCTTCCGAGACCACGGCGGCCGCCTCCTCGCAGCGGACGTCGGGGAGGTTCGGGACCTCGCCGTGCGGAGCCCGTCGCCAGGTCGCGTACTCCGTGGCCCGGGCCAGCGCGCGCGCCGCATCCTCGGGCCACGAGTAGCTGGGGATCCGGCGCCGCCCATCGGCCAGCGCGGCGGGCGCGCCGCCGGACCGCATGAACGCGGCCAGCACGGGCACGTCGCTGTCGCCGTCGTCCACGGCGGCGGCGAGCTCGCGGCCGACGTCCTCGGCGCTCGTCACGAGCGGCGGCACGAACAGCGCGATCACCGCGTTGACGCCCGGGTCGTCCATCAGGATCCGCAGCGCCCGGCCGTAGTCCTCGCCCGACGCCGAGGCGATCATGTCGACGGGGTTGGACAGGCTGGCCTCTGCGGGCAGGAACAGGGCGATCCGGTCGCGCGTCTCCTTGCGCAGGGGGTTGACGCTCAGGCCGGAGCCCTCGAGCATGTCGGCGCACATGATTCCCGGGCCCCCGGCGTTGGTCAGTACCGCCACCGACGGGCCTTCGGGGAGCGGCTGCTCGGCCACCAGCGCAGCCACGTCGAGCAGCTCGCCGAGCGTATCGGCTCGCACGACGCCGGCCTGGCGGAAGAGCGCGTCGACGGTCACGTCGGATGCGGCCAACAGGGCGCCGGTGTGCGAGCCGGCGGCGCGGCCACCGGCCTTCGTACGGCCCGCCTTGACGGCGAGGATCGGCTTGCGCGCGCCGACCCGGCGGGCGACGCGGGTGAACTTGCGCGGGTTGCCGAAGGATTCCAGGTACAGCGCGATCGCCCGCGTGTCCTCATCGTGCTCCCAGAACTGGACGAAGTCGTTGCTGGAGAGGTCGGCCTTGTCCCCCACCGAGGCGAGCGACGAGAAGCCGAGGCCGAGCTCGCGCGCACGCTCGATCAGCGCGATCGCGACCCCTCCACTCTGGGTCATGACGCCGACATGGCCGGGCGGGGGCATCGTCGGCGCGAATGTCGCGTTCAGCCCGATGTGCGGCGACGCGTTGAGCACGCCGAGGCAGTTCGGCCCCACCACCCGGATCCCGGCCGTCCGGCACACGGCCATCAGCTCGCGCTGGCGCCGGATGCCGTCCTCGCCGGCCTCGCCGAACCCGGCCGAGACGACGACGACTGCGCGCACGCCCTTGAGCGCGCAGTCGCGCGCCACCGATGGGACGGCGTGCGCCGGCACGGCGATCACCGCGAGGTCCACGGGACCGTCGACGTCAAGCAGGGTGGAGTGGACGCCGACGGCGTCGGCGGCGCCCTTGGCCGAGTTGACGAAGTGCAGTGGGCCGCGGAAGCCGCCGGACCGAAGGTTGGCCGCGAGCGCCCCCCCGATCGTCGCCTCGCGCCGCGAGGCGCCGATCAGCGCGACCGACTCGGGCTTCAGGACCGCCGAGACGGCCGCCGCCGAGGCGACGCGATCGCGCTGGGCGAACGCCTCGAGCGCCTCCTCGCTCAGCTCGGCCGGGAACTGGACCAGCAGCTCGCCGGGCTCGCTGCGGAGCTTGGTCGGGAAGCCGCTGTCGGTGAAGACCTTGATCATCTTGTGGTTGGCGGGCAGGACCGAGGCGGTGAAGGTGCTGACGCCCTGCTCGACGGCGGCCTCGGCGAGATGGGCCAGCAGCGTGGTGGCGAGTCCCAGGCCCTGGATCTCGTCGGCGACGGCAAAGGCGATCTCGGCCGTGTCCGCACCCTCGCGGACCCAGCAGGCGTGACCGACCACGCGCTCCTCGGGCCCGGCCAGAGCGATCACGCCGTACGCGTCCACGTAGTCGACCTGGGCGGCGAGCTCGGCCGCAGCGCGCAGATCGACCCCGAGCGTGAAGAAGCGGAAGGCACGCGAATCGGGGGAGAGCCGCTCCAGGAAGGCCTGGATCGCGTCGGTGTCGCCCGGCAGCACCGGGCGCACGTGGATCGTGGAGCCGTCGCGCAGCACGACGTCGACTGCGCGCTCGGCGGGATACCCGACGGGAGTCATGTACGCGATTGTGACCCCTTGAGGACGGATCGCGTTGCGGAGAATCCGGGCAATGCGTCCGGGGAATCCCGCAATTCTGTGTGACCGGCATGTGACCGTGGAAAGTCCGCCGCGCAACCCGGTCCGGGCCGGATGGCCGCGCTGCGACATGCGCCTACGTTTGATCGCGCGCGATCAGGACCCGGCGGCGGCGCCCGATCTTCAGGCAACGCCATGTCCACCGAAGTCCCCACGTCAATCGTCCGCGTGCGGTCGCTGGACTCGCTGCGCGGCAGCGATGCGGGCTACGCCGGCGGCAAGGGCGCGAATCTCGGTGAGCTGATGAGCGCCGGCGTGCCCGTTCCGCCCGGCTTCGTCATCGGCGCGCCCGCGTATGCGGAGTTCTGTGAGGAGACCGGCGTGCGCGGCAGCCTGGACGAGCTGCTCGGCACGATCGACGTGGACGACTCGGCCGCGCTCGAGGCGGCCGCGGTGCGCGCGCAGGAGATCGTCGCCGGGGCACAGGTTCCGGAGTGGCTGCGCGACGCCGTCCGGCAGGCACTCGCCGAGCTCGGCGCCGGCGACGAGGACGCGGTGGCGGTCCGCTCCTCGGCGACGACGGACGACGGCGCGTCGGGCCTCGTTCGCCGGCATGACCGAGACCTTCCTCAACGTCCGCGGCGCCGACGCCGTGCTCGACGCGGTCCGCTCCTGTTGGGCATCGATGTTCAGCGCCCGGACCGTCTTCTACCGCGCCAAGCGGGGCTTCGGGCAGGCCGACCAGGACATCGCGGTGGTCATCCAGCGCCAGATCGCCTCCACCCGGGCCGGGGTCATGTTCACCATCAACCCCGCCAGCGCCGACGACAGCCACCTCGTGATCGAGGGCGCGTTCGGCCTGGGTGAATCGGTCGTGTCGGGGAGCGTCTCGCCCGATCGCTACCTCGTCGACAAGCGGACCCTGTCGATCCTCGTGCGCGAGGTGCACGTCAAGGAGGTGGCCATCGAGCCGCTCGCCGACGGCGGCACGGTGCGCCGCGGCCTCGATGACCGCGAGGCGCTGGCAACCGTGCTCGACGATGAGGAGGTCCTGCTGCTGGCCCGGACCGGACTGACGATCGAGCGTCACTACGACACGCCCCAGGACACCGAATGGTGCTTCGACGCCGACGGCGCCCTGTGGATGGTTCAGTCGCGGCCGATCACGGCCGTCGCCGGCGGCGATCGGTTCGAGCCCGAAGCGGCCAACCCGATCGTCGGATGTCGCGGCGCGCTGCGCGGCGCGCGCGACCCGGAGATGTTCGGACTCGAGCTCGCGGCCCTCAGACGGGTCTGGGACTCCGGTCATCGCAACCTGCACGTGATGCTGCGCTTCGTGCGGACCGCGGCCGAGCTCCGCAGCTGCCGAGCGCTGATCGCCGGAGCGGGGCTGATCGACCTCCCGGGCTTCGAGCTGTGGATCATGGCCGAGGCGCCCTCGGTGCTGTTCAGCCTCGGCGCCTACGCGCAGATCGGGATCGCCGGCATCTCGATCTGCTCGGGCGATCTCACCCGGCTGCTGCTCGGAGCCGATCCCGACTCAGACCTGCTGGCCGGCACGTTCGACGAGCGCGATCCCGCGGTCACGGCCTACCTGTCCCAGCTGATCCCGCAGGCGCGGGCGCTCGGGCTGCAGACCGCGAGCTGCGGGCAGGCGCCGTCGGCATTCCCCGAGTCCGCCGACCTGCTGGTCCGGGCCGGGATCGACGCGATCTCGGTCGATCTCGACGACGTCGACCCGAGCCGCCGGCTGATCGCCGCCGCCGAGCAGCGGCTGCTGCTCGAGTCGGCCCGCGCCGCTCGGCCGATTCAGTAGTTCGCACGGCCCGCCGGTCCTCATCTCCACGATGACACCGGGCTCCCGCGGTGGTGGAGTGACAGCTGAGCGCAGCACACGACGACAGAGGAGCGCGGCCATGGCCACCACCACCACCACCACATTTCCAGCTCCGGGGCAGGCCGGCAGTCCCGTCGAGCTCAAGGAGCGCTACGAGAATTTCATCGGCGGCCGGTGGATCGCGCCGACCACCGGGGAGTACCGGGAGAATCTGACTCCGTCGACGGGGCAACCGTTCTGCGAGGTCGCGCATTCGGGTGCGGAGGACATCGAGTTGGCGCTCGATGCGGCGCATGCGGCTAAGGATGAGTGGGGCGAGCGGTCCCCCGCTGAGCGTGCCGCCGTTTTGAATGACGTTGCGGATGCGATGGAGGAGAACCTCGAGATGCTCGCCGTGGCGGAGAGCTACGAGAACGGCAAGCCGGTCCGGGAGACGATCAACGCCGATATCCCGTTGGCGATCGATCACTTTCGGTACTTCGCCGGCGCGGTGCGGGCCGAGGAGGGGCGGATCTCGGAGATCGACTCCCAGACCTACGCCTATCATTTCCAGGAGCCGTTGGGTGTGGTCGGGCAGATCATCCCGTTCAACTTCCCGCTGCTGATGGCGGCGTGGAAGATCGCGCCGGCTTTGGCTGCGGGCAACTGCACGGTGCTCAAGCCGGCGAGTCCGACTCCGTGGTCGATCCTGAAGCTCGCCGAGGTGATCGCGGACATCGTTCCGCCGGGGGTGTTGAACATCGTCAACGGCCCGGGCGCGGGGATCGGCAAGGCACTGGCGTCGAACAAGCGGATCGCGAAGGTGTCATTCACTGGGGAGACGGTGACGGGTCGGTTGATCATGAGCTACGCGGCCCAGAACCTGATCCCGTCCACGACGGAGCTGGGCGGCAAGTCGCCGAACATCTTCTTCGAGGACGTGATGGCCACCGATGACGCGTTCCTTGACAAGGCGATCGAGGGTCTCGTGCTGTACGCGTTCAACAAGGGCGAGGTGTGCACGTGTCCGTCGCGGGCGCTGATCCACGAGTCGATCTACGACGAGTTCATGGCCCGCTGCCTGGAGCGGATCGCGGCGATCAAGCAAGGCCATCCGCTCGACATCGCGACGATGATCGGGGCGCAGGTCTCCACCGCCCAGCTCGAGAAGATCGAGGGCTACGTGAAGATCGGCCGCGAAGAGGGCGCCGAGGTGCTGATCGGCGGCGAGCGTCCCTCGCTCGGGGCCGACCTCGACGGCGGCTACTACTACGAGCCCACCGTGCTCAAGGGCAACAACAAGATGCGGGTCTTCCAGGAGGAGATCTTCGGTCCCGTGCTGGCGGTGACGACGTTCCGCGACGAGGCCGAGGCGCTCGAGATCGCCAACGACACGCTGTACGGCCTCGGGGCCGGCGTGTGGACACGGGACGGCAGCCGCGCCTTCCGGATGGGACGCGCGATCAAGGCCGGCCGGGTATGGACCAACTGCTACCACCAGTACCCCGCGCACGCCGCCTTCGGCGGCTACAAGAGCTCGGGCGTCGGCCGTGAGAACCACCGCATGATGCTCGACCACTACTCGCAGACGAAGTGTCTGCTCGTGTCCTATGACCCCAACCCTCTCGGATTCTTCTGATCCGGTGAGGGGCCGCACCGATGCGGTGACGGCCACCCCCCCCGGCGGCCCTCGAGGTGCTCCGGC
>DATMGZ010000177.1:0-5902 GCA_035555155.1 Solirubrobacteraceae bacterium
GGCGGGCGGCGATCCGGTGATCGTGCACGACGCCGCGCGTCCGCTCGCCCGGACGGCGCTGTTCGAGCGTGCGCTGGCCGACCTCGAGCAGTATGGCTGTGACGCGGCGATCGCCGCCGCCCCCGTGTCCGACACGATCAAGCAGGTCGCCGACGACGGGCGCACGGTGCAGAGCACGCTCGACCGGGCCCGGCTGTGGGCCGTGCAGACGCCCCAGGTGTTCCGGCGCGCGGCACTCGAGCGCGCCCTCGCGGCGCCGCCCGAATTGGTGGCGGCGGCCACCGACGACGCGTGGCTGATCGAGCGGGCCGGGGGCGTGGTGCGAGTGGTGCAGTCCGACCCGGGAAACCTGAAGGTGACCACGTTGACCGACCTGCACGTGGCGGAGCTCCTGCTCCGGGAGCGCGGGGCATGAACGGCCGCGAGCGCCCCGCCCTGCCGGTCACCGGTCTGGGCTATGACTGCCACCGCTTCGCCGAGGGCCGGAGACTCGTGCTCGGCGGCGTCGAGATCGCGCACGAACGCGGCCTCGAGGGTCATTCGGATGCCGACGCGCTCATGCACGCGATCATCGACGCCCTGCTCGGCGCGGCGGCGATGGGCGACATCGGCCAGCACTTCCCGGATACCGATGAGCGCTTTCGCGACGCGGACTCCGCCGACCTGCTGCGCCACGTGGTCGCGATGCTGGCCGACGCCGGCTATGCGGTGCTCCACGTCGACGCCACGGTGCTCATCGAGCGACCGAAGCTCGCGCCCGCCCGCGACCGGATCCGGAACACGCTGGCGCAGGCGCTGGGGATCGACCTCGCCCACGTGAGCATCAAGGCCACCCGCGGCGAGGGGATGGGGTTCGTGGGGCGCGAGGAGGGTGTGGCCGTGATCGCGGTGGCGACGGTGGTTCGCGCGCGATAGACCGGGCGCTCGGCGGCCAGGCGCTGTTCGACGCGCGGTTCGTCGACGCGAACGACAACTACCGGGCCTACCGCTTCCCCTGGTTCGGGACGCCGCTCACCCTCCCGCCCGCGCCGCGCGCCGGACCGCCGCCCGCTCACGCAGCTGCTCGTGCTCGACGAGGCGCTTGAGCTGCTGCAGGCTCCGCCGCAGATGCCCTGAAACGACCGGGCCGGCGATGCGCTCGGCGATCCAGCCGGTGAGGCCGGCGCCGGCGATGCCGTAGGCGAGCCGCAGTTCGACTCGCGTCCGCCCGTCGCCCGCGGTGCGCAGCCGCCAGCGCCCGCGCTGATCGAGCCCGGTGACCGACGTCCAGGCCATGTCGCGCGGCTCGTGGAACTCGACGATCTCGATCAGGCCGCCGACCTCGGCGGAGCCAACTCTGAACAGCATCCGGTACCGCGCCCCGAGCCCGGTCGGGTGCTCGCCGGCCACCTCCCAGCGCGTCACCCCCGACATGAAGCTGAGCATGCGCTCGGGGTCGGAGATGATGCTCCAGACGGCCTCCGGCGGCGCGGAGACGGTGACCCGGGCCGCGACCCTCATCCCACGATCGGCAGCCGCCGCTCGGCCGCCAGCGCATCGAGCGTGTCCTGCATCAGCCGGATCAGGTGGTCGTAGACCTCGTCGAGGTCCGGCTCGGGTCCGAACTCGGCCCGGAGGTCGATGGCCGGCAGCGTCTCGATCGTGATCTTGGCCGGCAGCGGCAGATGCCCGAGCATGTCGCCGACGTTGATCCCCCACGGCAGCGCGAGCGAGATCGGCAGGACCTTGAGCCGGAACAGCCGGTCCAGCGCGAGCAGATGCGCCAGCCGCTCTCCCCGGGTCAGGAACAGGGCGGTCTCCTGGCCGCCGATCGAGACCACGGGGACGATCGGCACGTTCTGCTCGAGCGCGAGGCGAATGAAGCCCTTGCGGTGATCGAAATCGACCCGGTTGCGTTGCCAGCTCGGCCGGTGGACCTCGTAGTCCCCGCCCGGATAGACGAGCAGCGCGGCGCCGGTCTCGAGCGCCTTGCTGGCGTTCGCCGGCGACGCGGCCACGGTGCCGAACTTCCGCAGCGAGCCCAGCGCCGGCATCGAGAGCACGAGGTTGTGGGCGAGCTGATAGAAGGCGCGCTCGACGCCGAAGTACGTGTTGAACGCGAGCGTGAAGACGATCGTGTCCGGCGTCATGTTGCCGCCGGAGTGGTTGCCCACGAGCAGCACCGGCCCGGAGTCGGGGATGTTGCCCAGCCCGCGCACCTCGCCCCGGTACCAGAGGCTGGCCAGGAGCCACATCAGCGGCAGCCGCTCGCGGATGAAATCGGGGTCGCGCTCGTCGAGGTCGGCGCGCGGGATGCGGCGCTGTGCCTGCTCGGCGACGCCGCGCATCACGCGGCCGAGCAGCGACCGCGCGGGCTTCCCGTTCGCGCTCGGCTCCGGAGCCGCCGCCGCACGGCCGTTGCGCCGCTCTCCGCTGGCAACTCCCGTCTGGGCCATGCGTGGATGTTAGGCCGCGGCGCTGCGACGCGCGGGCAGTGCGGTTCTCCGGGCCGGCGCCGCGTCGTCAGCGCGAGCGAAGAAGCTCATCAGGAGGTCGTTCGTGCGCTCCGGGTGCTCGACCTGGGGCACGTGGCCGCAGGACTCGAGCAGGACCTGCTCGGCGCCCGGCAGCCACTTGCGCACATGCCGGCCGAAGGCGGCGGGGATCAGCGCGTCGTGGCTGCCCCACACGAACAGGGCCGGCGGCTGCAGCCCCGCGAGCCGGGGGTAGAAGCCGCTGCGGCCGAACGGGGCCTCGAGATAGATGTTGCGCGCGCAGGAGAGGAACGCGTACCGGGCCCCCGGGGAGTGATAGATGCGACGGAACTCGTCGACCATCAGGTCGCCCACCGCCGGGTCGACTGCGTCCCGATCGAAGAAGATGCTCCAGAACTGCGACGCGACCAGCGAGCGGTGCAAGCCGTGCGGCAGGAATCCGAGCTCGGGTCGCAGCAGGCGCACGATCGGGTGAAAACCGCGCTTGACCCCCGCCACGGCGGGACACAGCAGACCCAGCGCCGTGACTCGCTCGGGCGCGATCAAGCCCATCTCGATCGCCACGCGACCACCCATCGAGTTGCCGACCAGGTGCGCGCGGTCGATCTCGAGCTGGTCCATCAGGCCGATCATCAGCTCGGCGAACCAGCGCGCGTTGTAGCCGCCGGTCGCCGGCTTGCTGGAGGATCCGAACCCGGGCAGGTCGGGGGCGTGGACGCGATAGCGACGGCTCAGCGCCGCGGCGGTCTCGAACAGCGACGCCCGAGTCCCACCGAGCCCGTGCAGCAGCAGCATGTCCGGGCCCTCGCCCATCGTCAGCGTCGACACGCGGTGACGACCCACGGGGACATCGCGGATCTGCAGCAGCGGTGGGCGCCCGGTGGGGAGCCGGAACATGCCCTCGAAGGCGACCGCGTGGTCGAGGTTACCCCTGACGGCGAGCAGCCGGCGCTGGAACGCCTCGACTCCGGAGAACTCGCCCTCGCGCAGGCGCATCCAGGTATCGGAGTCGGTCGTGAGCGTCACGTCCGGCTTGCGGCGCGTCGCACCGTTGCGGACGCGCGCCCCGTGTCGGGTGCAGCGGACCTCCCACGTGTGGCCCAGATCGCCGAGCCGGACGTGGTAGGTGGCGTCGAAGTTCTCGTGCGAGCCCAGGTAACGATCCGGCAGCGAGCGGAAGGCCGCATCCACCAGCGCCAGCCGCTCGGAGTGCGGGAGCATCCCAGGCACCCTATCCATCGCTCCGGGCCGATGCGCTCCCGGGCGCTAGTGTTGCCGCACTTTGCGCACAGCCCGCCTCCACGACACGCGTACCGGCGAGGTGCGTGAGCTCGCGCCGCGAGAGCCCGGCAAGGTCGGCATCTACGCCTGCGGGCCCACTGTCTACGGTCGCATCCATGTCGGCAACGCTCGCCCCTTCGTCGTCTTCTCGCTGATCAAACGGTTCCTCGAGCGCGAGGGCTATATCGTAACATTTGTCGCAAACGTCACCGACGTCAATGACAAGATCTACGACGCGGCCCGCCGCGACGGCGTGCCGAGCGCTGAGCTGGCGCACGAGATGACCGCGGCGTACTTTGCCGACACCGAGGGGCTCGGGCTCGGGCGCCCCGATCACGAGCCGCTGGCCACCGAGACGATGGCGGAGATCATCTCCCTGATCGAGCGGTTGGTTGAGCGGGGGCATGCCTACGAATCCGGCGGGGACGTGTACTTCTCCGTACGCAGCTACCCGGAATACGGGGAACTCTCACACCAAAATGTGGATGCGATGGACCAGGGCGAGGGGGTCGAGGGCGTTGAGCTCAAGCGTGACCCGCTCGACTTCGCCCTGTGGAAGACCCAGAAGCCGAACGAGGACACCGCGTGGGACTCGCCCTGGGGACGCGGTCGTCCCGGCTGGCACATCGAGTGCTCGGCCATGGCGGAGACGCTGCTCGGCGTCGACTTCGAGATCCACGGCGGCGGATCGGACCTGATCTTCCCCCACCACGAGAACGAGGCGGCGCAGACGCGCGCGGCGCGCGGGGCCCCGCTGGCCCAGCTGTGGGTCCACAACGGGATGGTCCGAGTGCCGGCGGCCGGCGCGGCGGCCGAGGAGAAGATGGCCAAGTCGGTGGGCAACGTGTTCCTGCTGGGCGAGGCGCTGGCGGCCTTCGGACGCGACGCTCTGATCATGTTCTTCGTCCAGGGCCACTACCGCCAGCCGGTCGTGTTCTCCGAGGAGCGTCTGGCCGAGGCCGCCGCGGCCGTGCGGCGGATCCGGGAGGCCGGTCGCCCCCTCGTCCCCGGCCCGACCCCGGACGCGTTCAGCTCCCTCAAGGACGACTTCTTCGATGCCCTGGCCCGGGACTTCAACACCCCACGCGCGCTCGAGGCCGCGTTCGAATGGGTCAGGATGGCGAACCGGGCCGGCGGTGGGGTCGGGAGCGACGATCTGCGTGAGATGCTCGGGGTCCTGGGGCTCGAGAACCTGCTCGACGCCGATGCGGCCGAGATCCCCGCTGCGGCGCTCGCGCTGCGCGATGCCCGCGAGCGCGCCCGCGGCGCGCGCGACTGGGCCGCGGCCGACCGTCTGCGCGATGAGCTGCACGAGCTCGGCTGGGATGTCCGGGATGGACCCGGCGGCCCCGAGCTGCTGCCGCGGCCGTGATCATCTACGGCCGCAACCCCGTGCGGGAGGCGATCCGCGGCCCGCGTACGGTGCAGCGCGTGTGGGTGACCAAGAACGTGGCCGGCGAGCCGTGGCTGAAGGGCGGCGGGCTGGTCACCGAGGCCTCGGCCCACGAGATCGAGCAACGAGCGCAGTCGCCGTCGCATCAGGGCGTGTGCGCCGAGGTCTCGCCGTTTCGCTACGCCGACGCCGACACGCTGCTGGCGCTCCCCGCTCCGCTCATCGTCGCGCTCGATCAGGTCCAGGACCCGCAGAACCTCGGGGCGATCTGCCGCAGCGCCGAGTGCGCGGGCGCCGCCGGCGTGGTCATGCCCGAGCGTCGCTCGGCCGATCTCACGGCAGCGGTCTGCAAGGCCTCGGCGGGCGCGGTCGAGCATCTACCCGTGGCCCGGGTGCGCAACCTGACCGATTTCCTCATTGCCGCCAAGTCCGCCGGTCTGTGGTGCTACGGCGCCGACGCCGCGGCGAGGACGAGCTACGACGCGCTCGACTACGGCGGCGGCGTCGTGCTCGCGCTCGGCTCCGAGGGGCAGGGGCTGCGTCCCCGCGTCGCCGGTGCCTGCGACGCTCTCGTGTCGCTCCCGATGCGCGGCCGTATCGAGTCGCTCAGCGTGAGCGCCGCGGCGGCGGTGCTGCTCTACGAGGCGGGGCGGTGTCGGCATTGAGAGCTCTTCTGCCGCTCACGCCTCCGCTTTGGGCGTTGCCCCCAGACGGATCTTGTGCTGCGCCCGCGCGGGATGGCGATGGGCCGCAG